>MFFN01000008.1 GCA_001777915.1 Candidatus Edwardsbacteria bacterium RifOxyA12_full_54_48
CCCCGTCCCCGGCCGGTCATTTAGGCCCGGCCAAAACGACCGGCATTGGGTTGAGACCTACCCTGCCCGGCGGTTCCGGGCCCAGAATGACGAAAGCACTGAAACGTGGCATTAAATAAAATCTTTTGTGATCTTTGTGCGCTTTGTGTTTCGAAAGCTCAACGGGTCAATGGGACGCAGATTTACGCAGATTGACGCTGATCTTTACTGAATAACCAAAGTTAATGGCCTGTCACACTGAGAAGGCTGGCTTGCCTGGCGGGTTGAATGTGGGGGCTACAGTAGACAGTATACAGGAGACAGGAGCCGGGGAAAGTACGCAGTTTAAAGTTCATAAAGTAGAAAGCAGATGCCAGTTTACAGTTTACAGTTGACAGGGGACAATACCCAGCTTAAAAGCTTAAAGCGCAAAGTTTAAAAGAAGTAAAGACTTGGTGTCTCTGTGTCTTGGTGAGAGGAAAGAAGCCTGGATTCCCGCCTGCGCGGGAATGACACGATGGGCGGAATAAAGTAAACCCTTTGTGAGTTTTGTGCGTTCTGTGGTTAAACCAGTAGTAAGGATTTCGTGTAGTTTAGTGTGTTTGGTGGGGAAAAGTCCCTGCGGCTCAAGAACCCTGGATCCCCAACCCCACCCTCACTCCCTCCCCGCAGCGGAGAGGGAAGCCGGCAGGCAGGGAGAGGACGGGGATGACAATATGGGATTGCATCATCTGGTAGTCAGGAAGAGTTTTCGCAATGACTGTAATGAACCCAGTATCTTTGTGTTTTCTGTGCATTCTGTGGTTAAACCAGCAGTAAAGTAATGAAGATTTCGTGCAGTTTAGTGTGTTTCGTGGGAAAGGTCCCGGCGCCCTTTGCGTCTCTGCGGTTCAAAAGCCTCTGCGTCTCTGCGGCTCAAGAGCCCCCTAACCAACAACCATCAACCAACAGCGGCAGACAATGAAACGGATACTGATAATCTCGGCCTCGGCCGGCTCCGGCCACACCACCGCCGCCCGGGCCATCCAACAGTGGCTAGGGACGGTCCAGCGCTATCCCGATGAGTTCCAGGTGAGCCACATAGACATCCTGCAGTTCTCCACCATGCTCTACAAGAAGGTCTACCGGGACGTCTATCTGTACCTGGCCAGCAAGCAGCCCCTGCTGTACGGCTACATATTCACCACCTCCGACCGGCTGAAGCGGGAGAAGAAGCCGGACTTTCTGCGCCGCTTCATGGACAACATCAACGCCCTCAAATTCAACAGCTTCATCCAGGATACGCCCTGGGACGTGATCGTCACCACCCACTTTTTATCCTCCCAGCTGCTGGCCGAGCTGAAGCGGAAGAAGAAGATCTTCTGCCCCCTGGTTACGGTGGTCACCGATTACGGGCTTCACTCCTACTGGATCAACCAGGAATGCGATTATTACATCGTGGCCAATTCGGCCAGCCAGCACCACCTGGGCGCCATGGGCATCCGGCCGGAGCGGATCCATGATTTCGGCATTCCGGTGCTGCCGGTCTTCTCCCAGAAAAAAAATCTTGCGGCGCTGAAAAAGGGGCTGGGCCTGGCGCCGGCCCTGCCGGCCGTTTTGCTGCTGTCGGGCGGCTTCGGGGTGGGCCCCATCGAGCATATCGTGGCCGACCTGGTCCGGGTCAGGAAAAAATTCCAGCTGCTGGCCATCACCGGGCACAACCGCAAGATGCTGCAGAGACTCCAGGCCCTGGCGCCGGCCCTGCCTTTCCCCCTCCTGCCGGTGGGGTACACCGACCGGATGGACCAGTACATGGCGGCCTGCGACCTGGTGATCAGCAAGCCCGGCGGACTGACCACCGCCGAGGCCATGTCCCAGGGACTGCCGATGATAGTGATCAACCCCATACCGGGGCAGGAGGACATGAACAGCGACATGCTGCTGGAGGGCGGGGCGGGGGTCAAGGCCATGCATCCGGTGGATGTCAGCTACAAGCTGGAGATGGTGCTGGGCACACCGGGGCGCCTGCAGCAGATGAAGCGGGCGGCCAAAAAGCTGGCCCAGCCCAGGGCCGGGTATATGGCGGCGGATTTCATCGCCCGGCTGGCCCGGGAGCAGAATTTTTAGGGGGCGGTCATAAAGGTCGGGCAGCAGTATAAAGTTCAAAGCTTAAAGTTAAAAGAATAAAAGCCTGTCACACTGAGAAGACTCACCTGACTGGCTGGCTGAATGTGTGAATATAGAATCTAGAATACAGAAGGTAGAATTCTGAAAAGGAACCCAGTGTCTTTGTGCCTTTGTGGTTAAGAAGCTCAACGGGGAACAATGGGACGCTGATCAACGCAGATTGCCGCGGATCTTTACTGAATAACCAAAGTTAATGGCCTGTCACACTGAGAAGGCTGGCCTGCCTGGCAAGTTGAATGTGTGGGCATACGTCAGTTGAGAGTCTACAGTTTACAGGGGGCGGACCCCTCCCCTACCCCTCCCCGATGCGGAGAGGGAATATGATTTTCTTTGTGATTTTTGTGTTCTTTGTGGTTCAAAAGCCTCTGCGACACTTCGACAAGCTCAGTGCCTCGCTTGGTGGTTCAAAAGCCCCGTGGTATAGGAGACGGACCCCTCCCTGCCACTTCGGTTTGGGCAACAAGAGGTCAGGCTCATTGCAGGCTCTCCCCGAAGCGGAGAGGGAATATGATTTTCTTTATCCGATAGCTAGCAAAAGAAATCTTTGTGCCTTGGTGTCTTTGTGGTTAACTGTCAATCAAACGATTGGAAAAATATCATGAACAAGATCAAGCGCATCGGACTGCTGACCGCCGGGGGCGACTGCCCCGGTTTAAATGCGGTGATCCGGGCGGTCACCAAGGCCGCGGTCAACGATTATAACATGGAGGTGATCGGGATCGAGGACGGCTATGCCGGGCTGATCGAGGGGCGGTTCCACCAGCTGAGATGGAACGACGTCTCCGGCATCCTGCACACCGGCGGGACCATTCTGGGCACCTCCAACCGGGACAATCCCTTCAAATATCCGGTGCATAAGCCGAACGGCGACCTGGAGTTCATAGACGTTTTCGACCGGGTGGCCGGAAACATCAAAAAGCTTCACATAGAGGCCGTCATCGCGGTGGGCGGGGACGGCACCATGGCCATCACCTCCCAGATGATGGAGCGGGGGGTCAATGTGGTGGGGGTGCCCAAGACCATCGACAACGACCTGGCCGCCACCGACGTCACCTTCGGCTTCGACACCGCCCTGGTCACCGCCACCGAGGCCCTGGACAAGCTGCACACCACCGCCATGTCCCACCACCGGGTGATGATCATGGAGACCATGGGGCGCTACGCCGGGTGGATCGCCCTGTACTCCGGGGTGGCCGGGGGCGGCGACGTCATCCTGATCCCGGAGATCCCGTTCCAGCTGGACAGCATCTGCCACACCGTGCAGGAGCGGGGCAGCAGGGGCAAGCGCTTCTCCATCATCGTGGCGGCCGAGGGGGCCAAGCCGGAGGGCGGCCAGATGGTGGTCCAGAGGATCATCAAGGAGTCCACCGACCAGCTGAGGCTGGGCGGCATCGGCCAGCAGCTGGCCGGACAGATAGAGGACCGGACCGGCATCGAGTGCCGGGTGACGGTGCTGGGGCACCTGCAGCGGGGCGGCAGCCCCTCGGCCTTCGACCGGATACTGGGCACCCGCTTCGGGGTCAAGGCGGTGGAGCTGGCGGCGGCCGGGCAGTTCGGACGGATGGTGGCCCTCAAGGGGCTCAATGTGGAATCGGTTCCGCTGCAGGAGGCGGTGGGCAGTTTAAGGCTGGTCAGTCCGGACTCCGAGATCATCAAGGCCGCCCGTTCGGTGGGGGTCAGCTTTGGGGATTGAAATCTTTTCCTTTTACCGCTAGTGCCTCCGCTAAAGCTATGGCACTCGAGGTAGCCAATTGAAAGCGAAAGCGGATGGCACTCGAGGTAGCCAATTGAAAGCGAAAGCGGATGGCACTCGAGGCAGCCGAGTATAAAGCGTAAGCGGAAGACGCGAAGAACACAAAGGTTTCTTCCAATAATAAAAAGTTGGTTAAATTACATTCAATGACCAGGCTGTTGCGTTCGGCGATAACAATCATAATGGGGACCGGGATCTTTTATCAGGCCCGGGCGGCCAACAGCGGGGCATCATACGATTATCTCCTGGTCCTGCCCTTCCAGCATAACTACTACCAGCCGATAGGGGCCCTGACCCTGGGGCGGGGCAACGGCCTGGATATTGCCCGGGGGGCGGCGGCCCTGTTCGGCAATCCGGCCCGGATCACGGAGCCGGGCCGATACCAGCTGATCCTGTCGGCCTCCGATCTCTCCGGAGGGCGCAGCTCATTGTCGGTATCCACCGATGGATCTCCGGCCCTGCCTTCGGCCGCGGCCGCCAGATTAAAATGGAGGGCCAACGATCTGGCCCTGGGCTGGCGGCGGGCCATGGATGCCGACCTGTGCTTCCCCGATATGCTGGATCCGGAGATAATCGACCGGGCCGGGCTGTCACTGGATCAATACGCCGCCGGCTGGTCGCTGTCGGCCATAAAACATTTTACTCTGGGGATCTCCGTCAGCCTGACCAGTTTTGATTTTAAATGGGCCGGCCCGGCCGGTCCGCTGGCCGAGGGGCGGGGGACGGCTCCGGGCTTCTCGGCCGGGATGTCGGCCGACCTGGGCCAGGACCTCTGCTTCTCGGCCGGATTCAGGAGCAAGACGGAAGTGTCCTGCTATACCACCTTCCACGGGGACTCTACGGAGGATCGGCTGAAGCTGGCCGGGGCCATTCCCCCTGTCGGCTGGCTGAGCATCGCCTACGCCCCGGAGCCGGGCTTTGAGGCCCAGGCCGGAATGGAGCTGACCGGATGGCACCTGGTGTCGTCGAGATACCTGGAGCAGGCGGACTACCACCTGGGCTGCCGGATCGAACTGATCGGGGGCCGGCTGGATGTCCTGGCCGGAAGCTACAGCCTGCGGCATCCCCTGGACCCTTTCCTGCGGCGCTACGACCCCCACCTGCAGGATATGTATTTCTTAAGCGGAGGGCTGGCCTTCCGCCTGGGCCCCTTGAGGCTGGCCTGTTCCGGGGCCAGCAGCCGGCCGCTTTCCGGCCAGGGCCTGAACCAAAATATCATATCGGCCGGGCTTGAATATCAGGCCCAGCCATGATATAAATGATTAGGAGGATCGCCATGAACCACCGCATAAGATTAGATTTCAACAATCTGATGGCCGACCGGCTGGGGAATTACGGCCTCAGCCCGGCCGAACTGGAGGCGGCCGGAAGAATTGCGGCCCAAGCCAGCCAATGGTTCTACGCCAAGCGCCAGGCCGGGAAGATGGATTTCTTCGACCTGCCGGCCACCGACCGGCATCTAAAAGCCAGCCTGAAGCTGGCGGCAAAATATAAGGGAAAGCATGACGACCTGGTGGTGCTGGGGATAGGAGGCTCGGCCCTGGGCACCAGCGCCATCCACTCGGCCCTTAATCCCGCCACCCATAACCTGCAGGACAAAAAGGCCCGCCGGGGGCGGCCCCGGCTGTGGGTGCTGGACAATGTGGACCCGGAGAAGCTGAGGGCGGTGCTGGCCCTGCTGAAGGCCAAAAAGACCCTGGTCAACCTGATCAGCAAGTCCGGCACCACCGCCGAGACCAGCGCCCAGTTCCTGTGGATCAGGCAATGGTTGATCAAAAGCCTGGGGAAGAACTGGTCGAAGAACCTGGTGGTCACCACCGACCCGGCCGGCGGGATCATGCGGCAGATCGTGAACCGGGAGAAGCTGTCCAGCCTGGAGGTGCCCTCGGGGGTGGGCGGGCGGTTCTCGGTGCTGACGGCGGTGGGGCTGTTCCCCCTGGCCATGGTCGGGGCGGATGTAAAGTCCCTGCTGGCGGGCGCCGATCAGATGCGGAAGATGACCCTTAATGAGAACCCCTGGAAGAATCCGGCCCGGCTGTACGCCCTAAGCCAGTATCTGCTTTACCAAAAAGGATACCGGATCAATGTTATGATGCCCTATTCCGACAGCCTGTACCCCATGGCCGACTGGTTCCGGCAGCTATGGGCCGAGAGTCTGGGCAAGCGGGTGGACAACCAGAACCGGGTGGTGGAGACCGGGCCCACCCCGGTCAAGGCCCTGGGGGCCACCGACCAGCACTCCCAGCTGCAACTGTACATCGAAGGGCCCCGGGACAAGGTGATCACATTTATGAGGGTGGAGAAATTCCGCAACGACATAACCATCCCCCGGGCCTATCCCACCATCGGCGATATCTCCTACCTGGGCGGCAAGAGCTTCGGGCAGCTGCTGAATGCCGAGGCCCTGGCCACCGCCCTGGCCCTGTCCAAGAACGGCCGGCCCAACTGCAGCTTCATCATCCCGGAGACAGGCCCCCGGACGGTGGGCCAGCTGGTGTTCCTGCTGGAGACCGCCACCGCCTACGCCGGCGGACTGTTCGGAATAAACCCCATGGACCAGCCGGGGGTGGAGGAGGGCAAGCGCTATGCCTACGGCCTGATGGGCAAGGCGGGGTTCGAGAACCGCAAGGCCGAGGCGGAGAAGTTCGAGCAGGGAAGCCAGAAAAAATACATCGTATAATGGCCCGGGATCCGCCCGGCCGGAAAAACAACCGCATTGAACGGAGACCGCCGCCATCAGAAGGACATGAAAGGAACGGCCAGAAAGGAACATAGGATCGTACCCCTGAGGGCGGTCCATATCCTGCACAACCGGGCCCAGGTCCTGGGACTGATCGGCCGGAACCAGCAGGCCCTGCAGGACCTGGAGCGCGGCCTGGCCCTGGCCCGGGAATTTCATGACCTGAAAGCCCAGGCGGAATGCCTGCTGCAGCTCAGCCAGTCCCAGGCAGTGCTCAACCGCTACCAGGAAATGGAAAGCTATGTCAGAATGTCCCTGGAGCTCGAGCGGAACAGCGGCAACCAAAGCGGGATGGCGGCCTGCCTGAACAATATCGCCATGTCGATGGCCTACCGCGGTCAGCACCTGGCGGCCCTGGAGTATCTGTTCCAAGCCATGGAGCTGCACCGCAACATCGACGACCCCAACGGTCTGTCCTACACCCTGGGAAACATTGGCTTTGTAAAAGGGCTGATCGGCGAGAACCGGCAGGCGCTGGACCACCATAGGCAGGCGCTGGAACTGCGGCGCCGGTTGGGCGATCGCAGGGGCGAAGCCACCACCCTGGACAATATCGGGGCCGCCCTTTTCCGGCTGGGGGACAAGGGATCGGCGCTGGACCACTTCAACCAGTCGCTGGCGATCCGGCTGGAAATAGGCGACCGCACCGGCCAGGCCACCTGCCTGAACAACATCGGCTACGTCCATTCGCTGTTCGGCGATTACCAGCGTACCCTGGAATGCTACGGGAGGTCACTGAAGATCCGCCAGGAGACCGGCGACCAGCTGGGCTACGCCCTGATCCTGCAGAACTCGGCCATACTGCAGGCCCAGTTCGGCGACCACCGGCTGGCTCAGGCCCAGACCGAACAGGCCCTGGATATCCGGCGACAGCTGGGCGACTGCTCCGGGCAGGCATACAGCCAGGTGGCGTTGGCCCGCATCCTGATGGAAACCGGCGACAGGGAGCGGGCCCGGAAACTGCTGGAGGCCGCGGCAGAAACGGCCGCAGCCATAGAAGAGAATGAGATCCTTTTCCGGGTGGCCATCAACCTGGCGGACATGGCCCTGGCCGAACAGGTTACAAGCAGGGCCGAGGAGCATTTGTCGCGGGCAGTTGAGCTGTCCGGAAAACTGGGATCGAAGCAGGGGCATATCCAAACGGTCCTGTTGCAGGCCAGGATCGACAGCGCCCTGGGAAGACATGATGCCGCCGGGAATGGTTTCCGTGAGGCTATAACCAATTATCAGGACTTGAAGCAACCGTTTGAGGTTGCCAAGGCCTGTCATTATTACGGGAAAGCGCTCGAATCCCAGGGCCGACCGGAACAGGCCGGGGAGTACTCGGACCGGGCCAGGGAGATATTCAGCGAGATCGGGGCCCGGGGCTGGCTGAGGAAGGCCGGCGATAAACAATGACCAGATCTGCGAACAATCCTGTCCTCCGCTGGATAAATAAAAACAAGAGTGGTCTGACGATGAACATCAATAGAAGCCGTTTCAAAACGTACTACCGGACAATATTTTTGGTCCTATCGCTGGCCTCTGGGGCGGGCTGCGGAGGCGGGCGGGCCCTGATCCCGCCGGCGCCACCCCTTACCATCGCGGCCGACAGCTTCCAGATCAAAAGAGAGGCCCTGGGCCGGGCCATCGATACCATTCTGTCCGACAGCCTGCTGTTCCAGGCCAACCGGGCGGTCTATATAATATCATTGGATTCGAACCGGGAGATATATTCCCTTAACCGCTCCAGCCTGATGGTGCCGGCCTCGGTCAACAAGCTGTTCGTCACCGCCGCGGCCTACCGCCAGCTGGGCATCAACCACCGCTTCCGCACCGCGGTCCACGGCGACAGCATCGACGCTTTGGGAAGGATAAAGGGCGACCTGTATCTAAAGGGCTTGGGCGACCCGGAGCTGAAGGTCGCCGACCTGGAGGCCCTGGCCTACCGCCTGAGGGCCATGGGGCTGAAACAGGTGACCGGGAACCTTATCGCCGATGCCGGCTATTTCGACACCACCAGCTTCGGCTACGGCTGGATGTGGGACGAGGGGCCCTATGCCTACAATGCCCCGGTATCGGCCCTGTCCCTGAACCGCAACACCTTCGAGATAGGGCTGCGTCCCGGGAGCCGGCCGGGCCGGAGGCCGCGGGCCGAGCTCAATCCCCGAACGGCCTACCTGTCCATCGAAAACCAGGCCACCACCGTAAAGGCCGGCAGCCAGGCCAGGATCAGGGCCGACCGTTCTTTCACCGGGGCCGGCGATCTGGTCAGAATCACCGGGACCATGGCGGCCGACCAGGGCCTCAGCTACCTAGTCCGGACGGTCACCAATCCCGCCCTTTACTGCGGCACGGTCTTCCGGGAGGCATTGGCCGCCAACGGCATCCGGATAGCCGGGACGGTCAGGGCCGGGTCCACCCCCCCGGAAAAGCCGGAGCTGAGCTGGCATGTTTCGCCGCCCCTGTACCAGATAATCCGCCACATGAACAAGGAGAGCGACAACTTCACCGCCGAGATGATCTTTCGCCGGCTGGGCAACGGGCAGGATTCGATCACCCCTGACCCGGCAAAGAACAACCGGTTGACAGAGATGCTCAAAGAAATGGGCTTCGGCCAGGAAAGCTTCCGGATGGCCGACGGCTCGGGGCTGTCGCGCTACAATTTGTGCACCGCCGAGCAGCTGGTGGCGGTGCTATCGGAAGCCTACCGCGACCCGGCCCTCCGGCCGGAGCTGCTGTCCTCGCTGCCCATCGCCGGGGCCGACGGCACCCTGGCCCGGCGGCTGACGGAGGACCAGCATAAGGGGGTCATCCGGGCCAAGACCGGGACCCTGACCGGAGTATCATCGCTGGCGGGATTCGTGTCCGGCCCCGGCAGCCAAACATACTGCTTTGCCATCATGTTCAACAATTACACCTCAAAAGCCAATTCCGTCCGGGCTCTGCAGGATTCCATCGTGGCCCGGCTGGCCAGGGCGGCGCCCTGAATCGGTGATTTTACAATGAACTAAAAGGAGGCCTCATGGACTGCGATAAAAGGTACAGCGCCTTCAGCATGATATCATACGGCCTGATCGGGACGGCGGTTTTCTGGATCGCGGACACCTTCATCGACACCTACCTGTTCCGGGAGGGAGACCTGATCCAGCAGGTGCTGCACCCCGAGCCGATGGAGATATATTTCCGGGGGGCCGTCGGGGGGCTGTTCGTCATATTCGGGATACTGGGCCAGCGGCTTTTGAACCAGCGGAGGAAGGCCGAATGCCTGCTGGAGCAGACCAACCGGGAGCTGGAGCAAAAAATTTCGCAGCGGACCGGCCAGCTGGAGGAGGTGAATCAAAAACTCAAGGACGAGCTGGAGGACCGGAGCCGGAACGACGAGAGGATCAACTACCTGAGCTTTCACGACAAGCTGACCGGGCTGTACAACCGGGCCTACTTCGAGGAGGAGCTGAGCCGGCTGGACAGCGAGAGGTTTTTGCCCATCAGCCTGATCATCGGGGACGTCAACGGCCTGAAGCTGATCAACGATGCCTTCGGGCACCAGCAGGGCGACAAGTTCCTGGTCCGGACCGCCGAGATCATCAAAAAGCAGTGCCGCAAGAGCGACGTGGTGGCCCGCTGGGGGGGGCGACGAGTTCGCGGTGCTGCTGCCCGGGACCGGGGCCGACACCGCCATCCGGATATGCGAAAAGATAAGGCAGTCCTGCAGCCGGAGCCCCAAGAAACCCGTCCAGCTGAGCGTGGCCCTGGGCACCGCCACCAAGCAGGACAAGAACCAGGACATCGACCGGGTGCTGAAAAAAGCCGAGGACTGGATGTACCAGTACAAGATGATGGAGGGCAAGACCGTCCGCAGCCGGATCCTGAGCTCCCTGGAGAAGACCCTGTGGGAGTCGGCCTACGAGACCGAGGAGCACACCAAGCACCTGCAGAAATACCTGCTGAAGATGGCCCTGGAGCTGAAGCTGCAGGACTCCGAGATAGACGACCTGATGCTGCTGGCCTCCTTTCATGACGTGGGGAAGATCGCCATATCCAACGCCATCCTCTCCAAGCCCGGCAAGCTGAATCCCAAGGAATGGGAGGCGGCCAAAAAGCATTCCGAGATCGGCTACCGGATCGCCCTGGCCACCCCGGAGATAACGGCGGTGGCCGACCAGATCCTGCACCACCACGAATGGTGGGACGGCACCGGCTACCCCCGGGGGCTCAGGGGCGAGAAGATACCGCTGGCCTCGCGGCTGCTGAGCATAGCCGACGCCTACGATGTCAAGCGGAACATCCGCCCCTATAAAACGGCCAAGACCAGGACCCAGGCCCTCAAGGAGATGGGGGAGGCCGCCGGCAGACAGTTCGATCCCCGGCTGATAAAATTGTTCCTCAAGCTGGAGTCGTCGGAAAAGGGCCGGGGCTGAAGCCAACCCCGGATAAAAGTCCCGGTACCGGGGCGGTCCGGTGCTGCTTCGGGTGGACCTTATAAGAATGGCGGAGCGATTAATGAAAAGACTGAAGCATATTATCAGATCGGCCTGGCAGCCCCTGCTGATATTCTTACTGCTGTCGCTGAGCATCATGGCGGCCGGCTGGCTGTATTCATTTTACCATCTCAGGGACCACCAGAAGGAGGTCTTCCGGGAGCTGGAGTCGGTGGCCAGCCTCAAGGAGAAACAGATCGACAGCTGGCTGGCCGAACGGATGTCCGACGCTCAGAACATAATAGACAACCCCTACATAGGCGAAAGGGTGGAGCAGCTTTTCCGGCAGCCCGCCTCCGAAAATATCGGGCTGGACCGGCTCAAATGGATGCGCTCCCTGCAGGATCTTAAGCAGTACCAGAATGTTCTGCTGCTGGACAGGCGGGGGCGGATCAGGGTGCAGACCGGCCAGGAGACGCACCGGCTGGGCCCGGAGACCGCCGCCCTGGCCGGCAAAGTTGCGGCCAGCGGCCAGGCCAGTTTCAGCGATTTTTACTACTGCACCAAATGCCGGACGGTGCACCTGGACGTTTTTGCCCCGGTGGTCCATTACAACCGCCAACGGGATTCGGTGGTGGGGTTGATCATCCTGCGGATCGAGCCTCAGAACCTGCTGTACCCCCTGATCCAGCAGTGGCCGGTGCCCAGCCAAAGCGCCGAGACCTACCTGGTCAGAAGGGACAACGGGGAGGTGCTGTACCTCACCGAGCTGAGGTTCCAAAATGGATCGGCCGCCAAATTAAGGCAGCCCCTGAGCCGGAAGGAGCTTCCCGAGGTGATGGCCATCGGCGGCAGCACCGGCAATGTTACGGCGGTGGATTACCGCGGCAAAAAAGTATACGCCTATCTTCACAATATGCCGTCCACCCCCTGGTATATCATCGCCAAGGCCGACCGGCGGGAGGCCGAGGCCATCGCCTATACCCATATCTGGTTCATCGTATTCATCGTGATAGCATTGATCATCGCCGCCGGGGGGATAATAGGATCCCTGTGGAACCGCCAGCAGAGGAGCTATTTTGAAAAACAGCTGGAGCTGGAGCAGGAGCGGCAGGCCCTGTCCAAGCATTACGAGTACCTTACCAAATACGCCAATGACATCATCCTGCTGCTGGACCAGGACCTGAAGATCCGGGAGGCCAACGACAAGGCGGTGGCCGTCTACGGCTATTCCCGGGAGAAGATGCTGACCCTGGACATCCACCGCCTGAGAAAGACGGATTCCCGGCCCTCGGTGGACGACCAGTACCGCAAGGCGGTGGACGAGAACGGCCTGCTGTTCGAGACCGTTCACCAGCGCAGCGACGGCTCCGCCTTCCCGGCGGAGGTCAGCGCCAGAATGATCGAGGTGGAGGGAAAGAAATATTTCCAGACCATCGCCCGGGACATCACCGAGAGGAAACGCGACCAGGAGGTACTGCGGTCCCAGAAGCAGGAGCTGGAGGCTGCCAACCAGGAATTGCTGCTGGCCAACCGGAAGCTGCTGTCCTCCGAGCTGGAGCTCCGGCAGGCCGACGAGGATTTGAGGAACCAGCTGGCGGCGGTCCAGGAAAGCCGGGACGCCCTGGAGAGGAGCCAGGCCTCGCTGAAACAGATGGAGGAGATGTTCGAGCAGTTCCTGAGACACAGCCCGGTCTATGTGTTCTTCAAGGACGAGAATATCAGGCCCCTCAGGCTGAGCAAAAACTACGAGCAGCTGCTGGGCCGGCCGCTGCAGGAGCTGCTGGGCAGGACCATGGACGAGCTGTTCCCCTCGGACCTGGCCCGAAGCATGGTGGAGGACGACCAGCGGGTCCTGAGGGATGGCCAGGTGGTCGAGTTGGATGAGGAGCTCAACGGCCGGCATTACCGGACCATCAAATTCCCCATTCTGCAGGAGGGCCGGCCCAAAATGCTGGCCGGGTTCACCCTGGATATCACCGAACGGCGCAAGGCGGAGCAGAGCCTGCGGGAGCTGAACCAGCGCTTTGAGTACGTGCTGGGAGCCACCAGGACAGGCTTTGACATCATCGACAAGGATTACAACTTGATCGATGTCGATCCCTACTGGAAAAAGGCCTACGGAGAGGCGGTCGGAAAGAAATGTTACCGCTATTTCATGAACCAGGACGCGGTCTGCCCCAGCTGCGGGATCAAAACCGCCCTGGAGCTGAAACAGGTGGTGGTGACCCAGGAGTTCCTGAAACTGGAGAACCGATGGGTGGAGGTCCACACCATCCCCTTCCAGGACGCTTCGGGGGCCTGGCTGGCGGCCGAGTTCAACATCGACATCACCGAGCATAAAAAATCCCAGGAAAACATGACCGCGGCCCTCAAGGAGAAGGAGGTGCTGCTGCGGGAGGTGCACCACCGGGTCAAGAACAACCTGCAGGTGATATCCAGCCTGCTGAACCTGCAGTCGGGATACATAACCGACCAGCGGTCGCGGGAGCTTTTCAAGGAGTGCCAGACCCGGGTGCGCTCCATGTCCCTGATCCACGAGAGGCTGTATCAGGCGGAGTCCCTGTCCCGCCTGAGCTTCTCCGGCTACGCCCGGGCCCTGGTGGAGGACCTGTTCCACAGCTACGGCCTTGACCGGGAGAAGGTGTCCTATTCCCTGGATATCATCGATAGGCCGATGAAGATAGATACCGCCATCCCCTGCGGGCTGATAGTCAATGAGCTGGTATCCAACAGCCTGAAATACGCCTTCCCCAGTTACCAACAGATAGGGCGGCAGGGCCTGATCAAGATCGCCCTGGTGGGCGGGGACGACGGCAGCCTGACCCTGAGCGTAAGAGACAACGGGGTCGGCCTGCCGCAGGGCTTTGACATCGAAAAGGTGGGATCGCTGGGGCTTCAGCTGGTGGCCACCCTGGTCCAGCAATTGGACGGGAAGCTGGAGATAAAAAATGAGGATGGGGCCTGGTTCAGTATGATCTTTAGGGCCGAATAACCAGCTTCGCCGAAAGAGTTTATTTGGCTAAAAAATGCTTAACTTTTAATATGAAATCGGTTATAATCACAGTGTTTTATTGGAAGGGGCGATGAACCATGGACAGTAGGCCCGAAAACGGGTATAAGATACTGGTGGCCGACGATGACAGCAATATGCTGTTCATGGTCTCCGAGATATTGGCCCGGCAGGGCTATGATGTCTTTCAGGCGGTCAACGGCGACCAGGCCCTTAAGGACGCCAGATCCCTTCTTCCCGATCTGATGGTGCTGGATATAATGATGCCGGTGATAGACGGGATTGAGGTATGCCGCAGGATAAAGGCCGCTCCCGAGACCCGCGATATCAAAGTGATAATGCTTACCGCCAAGACCGGCGGCAGGGATCTGGAGGCCGGCCTGGCCGCCGGGGCCGATCATTACATGACCAAGCCTTTTAAAATTGCCGAGCTTTCGGGAAAGATAAAGGAACTGCTGGGATAACAGGTTTTATTTAACAAAAACGCATTAATTGTATTGGCATAACGGTATGGTCATTCATGGCCATTGATGGTTTACCAGCGATATCATTAATGGTATCGCCGGATATTCATCAAGGCCAGCTTGGGCTGGCCTCCCAAGCAGAGTAGTAAAGCCAAATTATTAAATGGGTTGGTATTCGTTCATTAAATCCGCAATATATTTCTTAACAGGAGAAAAATGGAAAAGAGAACGCCCTTCTACGATCAACATGTGGCTGCCGGCGGCAAGATGGTCCCCTTTGCCGGCTTTTTAATGCCGGTGCAGTATACCGGGATAATAGAGGAGCACCGTCATGTCCGATCCAAGGTCGGACTGTTCGATGTCTCCCATATGGGCGAGATCGAAGTGTGGGGCCCCGATGCCCTGAAGTTCGTCTCCTATGTGACGGTCAACGATCCGGCCGCCCTGGAGGTGGACCAGGTGCAGTATTCGGCCATGTGCTATCCGGATGGCGGCATTGTGGACGATCTGCTGGTCTACCGTTTTCCCGACCATTATTTTCTGGTGGTCAACGCCTCCAACCTGGACAAGGATTTCGCCTGGCTGCAGGAGCAGGCCAAGAAATTCAACGTCAGTCTGAAGAACACCAGCGACGATATCGCCCAGCTGGCCCTGCAGGGGCCGCAAGCCGAACCTTTGCTGCAAAAGATCTGCGACCTGAAGCTGTCGGACATGAAATTCTACTGGTTCAAGGTCGGCAAAGTCGACGGGGTGGAGATGATCGTTTCCCGCACCGGCTACACCGGCGAGGACGGCTTCGAATTATATTTTGACAACAAATACGCCGGGCAGATATGGGAGGCGCTCTTCAAGGCCGGGAAGGAATTCGATCTCAAGCCCAGCGGCCTGGGCGCCAGGGATTCATTAAGATTGGAAATGAAATACTGCCTGTACGGCAACGATATCGATAAGACCACCTCCCCGCTGGAGGCCGGCCTGGGCTGGATAACCAAGCTCAAGAAGGAGGGCGATTTTATCGCCAAGGATGTCCTCCTGAAGCAGAAAGCGGATGGCGTAAAGCGGAAACTCATTGGGTTCGAACTTGAAGGCAATGCCTTCCCCCGCCAGCACTACAAGGTGTTCAAGGACGGCTCCCAGGTGGGCGAGGTGGCCAGCGGGGTGTTCTCCCCGTCGGTGGCCAAGGGCATCGGCACCGCCTATGTCCAGAGCGAATATGCCAAGACCGGCACCGAGCTGCAGGTGGAGATCCGGGGGAAAATGATACCGGCCAAGGTGGCCGAGACCCCGTTCTGGAAACACAGCAGCATCAAGAAATAAAAGACCATCTTATTTCCCCGAGGGATTTTATCCCCAGACGTTGTAGTGAGTGTTAACCGAACTATTAGCGCAGATCATGCTTGGTAATTTTTATTTACATTAAACGGATATTAAAAGATAGATCTGTGCAAATCCGTGAAACATGCGGAAAAGAAAAAACTAAAAATCAAAATAAATAATTACGGAGAAACAACATGAACTTTCCCAAGGACCTCAAGTACACCGCCAGCCATGAGTGGGCCCGGATCGAGGGCGACACCGCCACCATCGGCATCACCGATTTCGCCCAGGGCGAGCTGGGGGACATCGTCTTCGTCGAGATGCCGGCCGTCGGCTCCAAGGTGGAGATGGCCAAGCCCTTCGGCACGGTGGAGGCCGTCAAGGCGGTATCCGACCTGAACGCCCCGTTGTCCGGCGAGGTGGCCGCGATCAACGGCGACCTGGAAGGCACCCCCGACCTGGTCAACAAGGATGCCTACGGCAAGGGCTGGATGGTCAAGATCAAATTATCCGATATCTCCCAGGCCGGGAAACTGATGGATGCCGAAGCCTACGAAAAGATGGAGAAGCACGGACACTAAACTAATTGCAAATTAGTAATTTATAATTTTCAGACCATGCCATACATTGCCAATACCCCGGAGAATGTTCAGGAGATGCTGGCCCGGATAGGGGTCAAAAATTTCAATGAGCTGATAGCGGACATCCCCCAGGATATCCTGCTGAAATCCCAGCTGGACCTGCCGGCCCCGCTGTCCGAGATGGAGGCGGCCCGTGAGATCACCGGGATCTCCAAGATCAATAGGCCGGCCGGGGAGATGATATCCTTCCTGGGCGGGGGGGCTTACGATCATTATATTCCGGCCGCGGTGGACCACATCCTGTCCCGCCCGGAGTTCTATACCGCCTATACCCCCTACCAGGCCGAGGTCAGCCAGGGCACCCTCCAGGCGATCTGGGAGTTCCAGAGCCTGATAGCGGCCCTGACCGGTATGGAGGTGGCCAACGCCTCGATGTACGACGGGGCCACCGCCCTGACCGAGGCCGGGCTGATGGCCTGCAGCCACACCAAGCGCAAAAAGCTGATCATATCCGGCACCGTCCACCCGGAATATCTCGAGGTGCTGAAGACCTACTGCCGGGGGTTGAACATTGAGATAGCCGAGATCCCCTGGAAGGACGGGGTCACCAGCCTGGAGGAGTTGGAAAGGACCATCGACGACAAAACCGCGGCCGTCCTTGTTCAGCACCCCAATTTCCTGGGGGCACTGGAACCGGTCGAAGAGATGTCCGACATCGCCCACAGGAAAGGCGCGCTATTGGTGGTCTCGGCCGACCCGATATCGCTGGGAATTTTAAAAGCCCCCGGCAGCTACGGCGCCGATATCGCCACCGGAGAGGGACAGCCGCTGGGCATTCCCCTGGGGCTGGGCGGCCCCTACTTGGGGTTGCTGGCCGCCAAGAATTCCCTGCTGAGACTGATGCCGGGAAGGATCGTTGGTCTGACCACCGACAGCCAGGGCCGGGAAGGCCTGGTGCTGACCATGCAGGCCAGGGAACAGCATATCCGCCGGGAAAAAGCTTCATCCAACATTTGCTCCAACCAGGCCCTGTGCGCTCTGGCCGCCACCGTCTACCTGTCCCTGATGGGGCGCGACGGCATCAAACAGGCGGCCGAACTCTGCCTTCAGAAAAGCCATTACCTGGCGGAGCAGCTGGGTCCGGCTTTTAAGGCGCCATTCTTCAAGGAATTCGTATATAAGACCAACCGGCCGGCTTCTCAGGTTCTGGCAGAACTTAGGCAGAAGGGTATCCTGGCCGGGCTGGATCTGGGACGGTTCTTTAAACAACTGGAGGGCCATCTTCTGATCTCGGTCACCGAGAAGAGGACCAAGGACGAACTGGATCTTCTGATCCGGGAGCTTTCGAAATAAAAATAAATCCGGCCGCCGTCATTGAATGAGGGCGGCTTCTAAATCTAAAAGGATCACACTTTGCATTATCTGACAGCATTTTTCATAGCCGCCGTATTGAGCCTGCTGCTGACACCGCTGGCCCTGTATGTTTCGGTCAAAGGCAAGGTGTTCGACCGGCCCGGCCTGAGAAAGATACACCAAAAGGCCATGCCCTGCCTGGGGGGGGCGGCAGTGGCAGTGGCGGTGCTGATCACCATCTGGCTGATAAAATCATTATGGCCCGGCATATTCCACGGATGGGCCGGGAAATTCACCACTATAACCTTCGGGGGCCTGCTGATCCTGGGGGTGGGGTTATATGATGATCTGAAAAACGCCTCGGTGGGCCTGCGGCTGGTCTTTCAGTTTGCCGCCGCCGGCATTCTTATAGCCGGGGGCTTCTGCGTGACCATCCTGCCCAGCCCGCTGGGGGGCGTCTTCGAGCTGGGCCTTTTCAGCATACCATTTACGGCCCTGTGGATCGTGTTCATAATCAACGCCATCAATTTCATCGACGGGCTGGACGGGCTGGCGGCCGGCATCTCGATAATCGTGGCCGCCACCATCTTTGTTTCGGCCGAGGCCTCCGGGGAGGGGCTGATCGGCCTGCTGGCGATAGTCACCGTCGGCGCCCTGCTGGGCTTCCTGCCGTTCAATTTCCATCCGGCCCGTATCTTCCTGGGGGATTCGGGGGCCACCTTCATCGGATTCATCCTGGCGGCCATGACCACCCTGGGGACCATGAAGAGCATCGCCACGGTGGCCCTGCTGATACCCATAGCCGCCCTGGGGGTGCCCATCGTGGACACCTTCAGCGCAGTTTTGCGCCGCACCTGGCGGGGCCAGATGTTCTACCGGGCCGACAAGGAACACGTTCACCACACATTGCTGACCCTCGGCTTCAGCCACCAGGGGGCGGTGATGTTCCTGTACGGCATAACGGTTTTTCTGGCGATATTGGCCATGCTGCTGTCGCTGGCCGACCGGCGGCTGGTATCAATATTGGTCGGACTGTTTTTGATACTGGCCTGGATATTCTTCAATAAATGGCAAAAGGGCAGGGATTAATTTTTAGCGGTAAAAAATAATTGGTCAAAACATTCGATCCAAATATTCTAAAGGGCCGGGCGGTGTTGGCCCCGATGGCGGGCATTACCGATTCGGCCTTTCGTCTTATCTGCCACCGTTACGGCGCGGCTCTGGTTTATTCCGAGATGATCTCGGCCGAGGCCCTGTCCCGCGGACATTCCAAGACCATCAGGATGTTATCCTTCCGGGAGGAGGAGCGGCCCATCGCCGTCCAGCTTTTCGGCACCCGCCCTTTGGCCTTTGCCGAATCGGTGGAGCGGCTGGAAAGGGACATTCAGCCGGATTACTACGACCTCAACTTCGGCTGCCCGGCCCCCAAGATAGTCAAGAACGGCGGCGGATCGGCCCTGCTGAAATTTCCGGAGAAGATAGCCCAGATAGCCAGGGCGGTGATCAATGTCGCCCAACGACCGGTGCTGGCCAAGATCCGCAGCGGCTGGGAGGTGGGCTCGGAGAACGCTTTGGAGGTGGCCAAACTTCTGGAGCAATGCGGTATCGCTGCCATCGCCGTCCACGGCCGGACCAGGAGCCAGATGTTCTCCGGCCAGGCCGACTGGACCATCATCTCGAAAATAAAGCAGCAGGCAAAGATACCGGTGATCGGCAACGGCGATGTAACCTCGGGAGCCGATGCCCGGAGGATGATCGAACAGACCGGATGCGACCTGGTGATGGTGGGCCGGGCGGCGCTGGGGAATCCGTTTTTGTTTGCTGAGATCAATGCCGCCCTGGATGGCGAATTACGAATTTCAAATTACAAATTCCGTGGGGCAGGCTGGCAGGAGCGGCTGGAGGTTATCAAAGAACATATAAAAATGTCGCTGGACGATAAAGGAGAGCTCCGCGGCATCCGGGAGATGCGAAAGCATCTGGGGTGGTATATCAAAGGGATCCCCGGGGCGGCGGCCCTGCGGCAGGAACTGATGCATGCCGGGACCGAGGTAGAGGTGCTGAAGCTTTTGGAGAGCATCGGCCATGAAAAGAGGACCGATGAGTAAGGCTGTTTCAATAAAAGACAAAAAGGATCTGTCCTTTTTGCTGGCGGTCCTCACCCTGACCCCGGCCCTGGTGAACTGGCTGGCCCTGTGGCTGCTGAATGATGCCTGGCTGGCCATCATCCTCTCCTCGGTGGTGTTTTACGGCGGGGCTTTTTGGCAGGTCAAAGCCTACGGGCTGGAGGAACGGGCAAAACTGCCGACAGGCAAGATAATCAAAAGCCTGGGGCTGGGGCTGATCTCGGCCGGGACGGTGGCGGCGCTCAGCATTTGGGCAGGGAACTTCTATTTCGGTAAAGCGATCCCGGACAATATGCTTAAATTGTGTTCCCAAAAACTCTATCAAAGCAATGCTTTTCCGGCCGGACTTCTTCAGTTCTTCATTTTCGTGGCGGTGATACTGCCGCTGGGTGAGGAACTTTACTGGCGGGCCGGCCTTCAGGGCCTCTTGGCCCGGCGGGCCGGTTTCAAGCGGCATATTCTGATATCGGCCCTGCTGTTCACCGTTTACCATCTGGTGACCATAAGCTTTTTGATGCCGGGCTGGGCCGGGTTGCCGCTGGTGGCGATCGTCTTTGCCGGCGGCCTGATCCTGGCCTGGCTGACCGAGCATACCGGGAACATCTGGGCGGCGGTGCTGTGCCACGGCCCGGGGGCCTGGGGAGCCACAATCTATCTTATCTGGAAATTTCTAAAGTGAGAGTGAAGACGAAAAAGGGAGAGCCGCAGCTCTCCCTTATTCATTGTTTGAGGGATGGTTTTACCTGATGACCATCATTCTTTTGGTGGCCTTGAATGCTCCGGCGTCAATCTGATAAAAATAGATGCCGTTGGGCAAAGCAGCGGTGTTGTATCTGATGGAGTATGCCCCGGCCGATTGGCGTCCCTGATCAAAACACTTCACCATTTGCCCGGCAATATTGTAGATGTTCAATCTGACATTGGCCGGGGCGGGCAGTTGATAACTCAGGTTGACCTGTTTGCCGGCCGGATTGGGGTAGGCATTGGCCAAGGAAAAACTTCTGATCTGAGTTTGGTCATCCGGCTTACCCATTACTCCGGTCCACCCGGCACTGGAGGTCAGAATAGCCCAGGTCAGAGGCTGGACTGAATCGGCATAAGAAGGCCAGGAACCAAAATGATCGTCGCCATCGGCAAAAACTGAAAATCCCACCGAATCTGCCGCCCCAGCTGTTATTCCCATCTTGTCCAAAGGCACCACGAATTCAGTGATCAGGTCTGTCTTGTCGGAAAAGCCGGAACGCCAAAGGGAGGCCGCGGTCAGTTCCCAGTTCTTTTCGCCGTAATATTCTACCGCTTGGCCGTCAAAATGGACGGAGAGTCGGATATCGTCTTTTTCCAATGTCTCCGTCCTGTTCATCAGGGTGTCAAAAAGCAGATGGTGGACTGTGATTCCGGCGGCGCTGTAACTGGGCGTTTTCAAAACCAGATACAGCGTGTCCTGGTTGTATTTTACCCAGAATGAGTCCGGGATAAAGGCTTTAGTTTTATTAAGTATTCTGAAGGTGTCGCAATAGGCGTCGGCCCACTCTGCCGGTTCTATGGCTCCTTCAAAAACGGGGACTGTGCCGTTGGGTACGTCTATTACTTCTATTACCGGCATTCCGGTTCCCGTCAGCCCGGCCTTTACGGGGCTGTTCTCGGCTTCGCCGGAGTAAACTGCAACGGTATCAGTGACCAGGCCGGCGGCGCCCGGCTTGAACCACAGGGTGATCTGCAGGCTGTCGCCCGGAGTTAATGTCGAATCCGCCATGGGATCAACCCGGAAAGAACCGGTGGCAAATTTAAGGCTGTCGATCGAGAACGGCAGGCTGCCGATGTTTTTGATGTATAAACCGCTCCAGGACAGCGAATCCCCTATCGTCACGGAGCCAAAATCATGCTGGGCGGCGTTCAGCTCCATCACCGGCGGAATGGGATATTGCAGTATCCGCAGGCCGGAATCTCCATTCGCTACATAAACAAGACTGCCGGACACCGCCACGCCCCAAGCACCAACTGGGGTGCCGTAGCAGCCAGCTTCAACGGGTATGGCGGGGTTGCTGATATCTATTATCCGCAGGCCGTAACTATAATCCCCTACATAGGCATGGCTTCCGGACACCGCCACGCTCCAATAACCGCTGGTCGAACTGTAATGACCGTCTTCATGCAGAGTTCCATCAAGATGCAATATACGCAAGCCGGAACCGGCATCTGCCACATAAATATAATTGCCCGAGCTGGCCACCCCATTGGCAAACATCGGAGTGTCATAGGAAGCTACTATGCCGGGCGTAGCCGGGACGCTGATGTTGATCACCCACAGGCCGTAGTTGGCCCCGACCACATAAGCATAAGGGTAACTGCCGGATAGTGCCACTCCATTGGCATACTGCGGCGTAGCGCATATGCCGGTTTGGGTTGGGTTGGTTGGATCGCTGATGTTGATGACCGTTAAGCCGCCACCGCCGGCCATATATGCATAGCTTCCGAAGACCGCCACGTCCTCCATCCACCACGTTGCCGGGTCATAGTACCCTGTTTCAACCGGATTGGCCGGGTCGTGGATGTTGATAATCCGCAGGCCAAAATCTCCATCAGCCACATAGGCGAAACTGTCAATAACTGCCACGTCACAAGCGTTCCCTGGAGTATTGTAAAAGCCGACCTCGGTTGGGATGGCCGGATTACTTATGTCAATTATCCGCAGACCGGAGTCTGAATCCGCCACATAGGCATAGTTGCCGGACACCGCCACGCCCCGGGCAAACCCCGGGGCATTGTAAATTCCTACCGTCCTGACGCTCAGGCTGTCGGCCAGGCTTATGGCGCAAAAAACCATTCCCAGCATAACAGCAACAAATAATTTTCTCATGTTCCGCTTCTTTCCTTGATAGTTACATTTATTACCTGATGACCATCATCCTCTTGGTGGCCTTGAATGTTCCGGCGTCAATCTGATAAAAATAGATGCCGTTGGGCAAAGCCGCGGTGTTGTATCTGATGGAGTACGCCCCGGCCGATTGGCGTCCCTGATCAAAACATTTCACCATTTGCCCGGCAATATTGTAGATGTTCAATCTGACATTGGCCGGGGCTGGCAGTTGATAACTCAGGTTGACCTGTTTGCCGGCCGGATTGGGGTAGGCGTTGGCCAGGGAGAAAGACTTTATCTTTGGCTGGTCATCCGGCTGGCCGGTCACCCCGGTCCACCCGGCACTGGAGGTCAGAATCCCCCAGGTAGCGGGCCCGACCGAATCGGAGGCCACCGGCCAACGGCCGTAGATCCCGCCATCGCCTTCGGCCAGCACCGCGAAGCCGATGGTGTCATTGGCGCCGATACTGAGACCGAGCCGGTCGAAGGGAACGGCATAGAAGGTTATAAGATGGTCCTTGTTCGAAAAATCAGAACGCCATCCCGCCGGCGTGACCTTATCCCAAACCCCGGCCAGGCCGACAAATTCCACCGGCTCCCCGTCAGATACGACCAAAAACCTGTGGTCATCATCCTGCACTGTCGAAGTACGGTCGAACTTCAGATCGAAGATCAGGGAATGGCTGGTTATCTTGTAATCAGCATAATTGGGAGTTATCAATGCCAAGTAAAGGGTATCGGTGTTGTACTTGACCCAGAAAGAATCCACGTTGTGATATTTTTTGGCCTGGTCTTCAAGCAAGAAGCTGTCGCAACAGGCGTCGGCCCACTCTGCCGGCTCGATGGTCCCTTCAAATTTAGGCATTGTGCCCCAGGGCACGTCAATAATATATGCCCCGTTTCCGGCCAGAGATATTATGCCTGGATTGTTGACCGGGTCATTGGAGTAAATGCGCAGGGTATCCCGATAGGCCCCGGAGGAGTTCGGTTTGAACCAAACGGCGACCGCCAGGCTGTCTCCGGGGGCCAGCAATGAATCGGTCGGGGGATCGACCCTAAAATTACCGGAACCCAAAAGCAGGCTGTCGATATCCAGGTCCAGACTGCCGGTATTTTTCAGATAAAGGGACGTCCAGGAAAGAGAATCATCCGGCTTGATATAACCGAACTCGTGCTGGTTATCGTTTGCCGAAATGGCTGCCAGGCCCCACTTCTGGCTGGATTTGATCATTCCCCAGGTGCTGGGATTTTCCCAGTTGAAAGCAGAAGGCCAGCAATTGCCGCCGGCTCCGGGTGCGAATGAATAGACAACGGCAGACATTCCGACGCTGTCCGACGTACCCGGTACGATATCCAGCTTGGACAGGGCTATCTTCCATTCGGAGCACCACCTTCCAGGCGAGGCCCCGCCAATGGCATCCCAACCGGATATTGCGGCTCCCACCCACCCAAAACCAGCCCCGACACCTTCGTCTTTATACCCGTCTATTTGAATGCGAAGCCGGTGATCGTCTTCTATCGGAAGAGTGGCCCGGTCATAATTGTTGTCGAAATACAATTGCTGCTGATTGCCAGCAAAACTGTCGGCTCCCTTGAACCCAGCGTAAAGGGTATCCATATTGTATTTGAACCAGACGGTATCATTTAGTGTGGTAGTGTGCGGGGTGATGAAGGCGGCATCCGACCACTCGCCGGGTGAAAGCACGCCGTCGAAAGCCGGCTTGCCGCCGAAGGGAACGTCGACAACGGCGGCTGGCTCGACGCCGGTTCCGGACAAAACACATTGCCTGGCGGTAATTGCCGGGTCATTGGTGCTTACGGTAAGGGTGTCGGTATAGGAGACGAACTGGCCGGGTTTGAATTTTATGATCACCGCCTGGCTGTCGTTGGGAGCCACATTGAAAGGCACCGAAGTCAGCAGGGTGAAGGGTCCGGAAGTAACATCAACATCAATGACGGTGAGGGTATAGCTTCCGGTATTTTTCAGATAGATAGAGCTGCAGACGGAGGAATCGCCGGTATGCACCGGGCCGAAATCAAAGATAGTATCAGTTATCGAGCCGGCGGGCATTCCCCAATCGGCAGCAGAAGTGACCGCTTCCCAGCTTGACGGTACGTTGTAATTCACGCCGGCCGGCCACCAATACCCGGTGCCATCGACGTAGTTCGAAGCGGCAAAGCCGAAGGTATCGGCCGTTCCCGGAGTCAGTCCCAGTTTGGAATAGAATATTTTCCATTCCGCTGTCCAATATCCCGTCCCGGTGCTGACCGAGTCCGCCCAGCCGACAGGCTGGATCGGCACCGCTTCCCAGGCCGTGCCGTTGCCGATCTTCTCATATCTTCCGCCGTCAATGATACAAGACAATATATGGTCGTCGGTCTGGGGGGCGGTCATACGATCGTAATTGATGTCCAAAAGGATCCAGTTCAGGCTGGTGGCGACGGTATTGGGATTTTTGATCGCCATGAATATGGTGTCCTGAAAATATTTCAGCCATACCGAATCGGTCCCTCCGGAAGTAGTGAAGGTCTTAAGCGTGGCATCCTGCCATTCTCCCGGAGAGATCACGCCGTCGAAGACCGGCTTGCTGCCAAAGCTTATGCTGGTTGCCGCCTGGGCCGGGTGTTCGGCAAACAACAGGACAGCCAGAGAGATTAACAAATTAAGTTTCATGAGCTTTAACCCCCTTGAATCAGTTTATTAATATTTTATGCACGTTTCTGAAAATATTTGGCGGCACTTTGCACTGCCAGATGTCGCTTCCCCCGATACGATTGGGGTTGGTGGCCAATAAAATGGTGTTTTTACCATCCAGCAAGAACACCCGAAAGGAAATCTCGGGGGCCGCATTGATCAAAAAGCCGTCCGGCTCCAATATTATGTTCCTGGTAAAGGGCGGAAGATAAGCCAGGATCTCCCCCGATCCTTGGCCGCTTGCAGCAGAAGACTTCCCGTTGGTTCTTGCAAAATCAACATCCAGCCGCCCGCCCCAAACCCCCTGGATGGTCAATTTGTCGGGATCGCCATTTTTAAAGGCGTTGACCCTTATTATTTTGATGCTCTTCATGTCCAGTATAAATTAAAAAAACGGCTGTTGGTTAAACTGATTTTAACAAAAGCCGCTTACAAATCGCTTACAAAATGACCGCTGTATGACTACTTTGAACACTCCTTATACAAGGCAATGGTCTCGGGACTGACATCCAGCCCCAGGTCCCTTCGCAAGGCCGTTTGGCAGATTTGGAACTGCTTGGATATAAGCTCCTTTCGCCCCATGCGGTGATAAGCCGACAGCAATATGCGATGAGCCTCTTCCAGGCAGCGTTCCCGGGAAACGGCCAGGGCGGCGTATTTTACCGCATCGTCCAGCCGGTTTTGTTTGAGATATAAACCTGCCAGGGAAAGCAACGCCTGAAAATATAATTGACGCAACCGCTCCCGGGTCCCTTCCATTTCGATCAGTTTGACGTCCGGCAGAAAATCGCCGCGGTAGATCTCCACCGCCTGGCGGTAGAATTCCAGGGCGGCCGGAGGCTGCCCGGTGATCTCCGCCTGCTGTCCCTTGCGGACAGCCGCTACGAAATCCGTAAAATCCAGAGAGATATTATCTATATCTATCCGGTAGCAGCCGTTCCGAAATTCGATAGGCCGTGAATTTTTCCCGCCCTTGAGCCCGGGCTCTAAGAGCCTGCGCAGCTCGGCCACCGCCACCTGAAGGTTTATTGACGCCGAAGCCAGGCTTTTTTTGGGCCACAGCATCAGGCTCAGCACCTCGGAAGGGATGAACTGCTCAGAATCATTGTGGGGATCCGCCTCCCGGGAAACATGGCGTGACAATAAAATACCCAGTACCTGCCGGGAGGCGGTCCTTTTCCAGCGCTCCACCGGTTGCCCGTCCAGTAAAATCCCAAGGGAACCCAAGGTCGTGATCGCCGGTCTGGGATCGGCCGGGGAACGGTTCGAAGCTGTCTTGGACGGATCGAATATTTCAACCAGCTTGTTCAGGTATTTAGAGGAGCCGTTTGTTTTTAAATAGGCCGGGATCAGAGGCCAAAAACTGTCGGGATACCGGTCATTGAAAAAGAAATCATAATTGCCTTTCCGGCAGATATTCAGTCCCTGTGAGAAGGCCTGGCCGAAGGCCGGCAGTTTATTGTGCGCCAGATAGATCTCCGCCAGATTGAGCAAGGCCCGGGACTGCCGGTATGCCATTCCGGTTCTGGCATACGCCGCGGATGATCTTTTGGCGTAATGCAGGGTTTTGGCAAAATCCCTTGCCGCAAAATACACCCGGGATATATTATAATGGGCCTGGGCGGTGTCCAGCGGGCGCTCCGGGGATGTCCGTTCCAAGGATTCCAAGGCGTATCTCAGGGAAAGGGAAAGGTTGCCCTGCAGGCGATAGAGGGTGCTTAAGGCTATCAGGCAGGAAAAATGATACGATGCTTCGTCCGCGCTGTCGGTTTTATCTAATGCGAATTTAAGGGTCTTTTCCGCCTCGGGAAAACGGCCCTGGTGCATCTGGACTTCTCCCAGGTAGACCCTGGCCGGGCCCAGCGCCATCCCCAATCCGAGCTTCTGAATTTCCGGTATGGCCGAGGTCAGCAGAAATTCGGCTTTCTCCAGTTCGAACATCTCCAAGTAAAGGGACGAAAGGTTCACGGCCGCCAGACAGTAGCTGCGCCGGTTGTCGGAATCCCGGTAAAAACGCAGAACCTCTTCTTTTTCCTTCCGGGCTTTTCCCAACTGGCCCAAAGCCTTGGTGATGGCCGATGAATTGGCCAGGGTGCGGATCTGTCCCTCCTTGTCGCCGGCCCTGATATAGATGTCCATCACCTGGGCGTAGATTTTAGAGGCCTTTTTGTAGTCCAGCAGCCTCCAGTAACTCCCGGCCATGGCTGCCAGCAGCCCGGCCCGTCCCCGGTAGTCATTCTTCTCCAGGTATTTCAGGCCCTGCCGGCTGTCGGATATGGCTTTTTGATTCTGTCCCATGTCCTGATGAATATAGGAGAGATAGCGGTAGGCGGCGGAAAGGGAGGAGCGGTCCCGGGCTTTTTTTAAAACGGGAATGGCGGTGGTAAGATAACGCAGGGCTGATTTTAGTTCGCCGCTCTGGTAATCGGCATTGGCCGCTATCAGGATAAGCTTGGGGTGGCGCAGGAAATGCTCCCGGGGGATCATTGCCAAAAGCTTCTTCAGTTCCGCAAGCCTGCCCGGCTGAAGTAGGTCCCGGCTGTGTTCGATGAGCAACCTGACGCCGGAGTCGTACTGCTTCCCAGACAGATATTCTGTTATCGAACAGGCGATGTCGTTGGTTTTTTTGGGCATGGTTTAATGATAACGTTAATGACCTCTTAATGTCAAGAAAATTTTACGTCTATCAGACGATAAAAAAATGAAAAGCCATCCAGTGAACGGCTTTTTGATGGTGGGCGGTTGTGAACGATTTCCCAACCGTTTTATTCCCTAAAGGTAATAATAAATCATTTTAACCTTGATTTTGTTAGCACTTTATGTGTATAGTTACAGCAGTAAAAGGGAGTATTGGAATGAATAAATTATTCATTTTGGTTTTCCATCACGCTTCGCGCCGGGGGATGGTTGGAATGCCTTGTTTTGACAGATAGGTGAATTTTGACTTGACGGATGAGGTGAAATATTATAAACTAAACTGAACATTCATTATCTGTCATGAACCTCACAGAAAATTCGAAGGATTAAATTCAATGCCGCAGAATGAGTCACAGCAACGGCATGAAGATATGGCTTCCGAATATGCCGAGGGTATTATTAATACCGTTCGTGAGCCTTTGCTTGCCCTGGATCACGACCTACGGGTGGTCACTGCCAATAGTTCTTTCTACGAAGTCTTCAAGGTAAAACCCGAGGAAACCTTGGGCCAGCTGGTGTATGATCTGGGCGACCGCCAGTGGGATATCCCCAGGCTCAGGGAAATGCTGGAAACCATCCTGGCCCAGCAGACAACATTTGATGATTATGAGGTCGAGCACGATTTTGCTGCCATTGGCCAGCGGGTAATGCTTTTGAATGCCCGGCTGATCCGCCGACCTTCAGGGGTTGAGCAGATCATCCTCCTGGCTATCGAAGACATAACCGACCGCAGATGGGCTGAGAGGGTATTGCAGCGTCACGGCATAGAACTGGAATCAGAGATCGCCAAGAAGGCCAGCGCCTTGCAAAACGCCCTGCAGAGGATCGAACAGACCACACTGGATACCATCCACCGGCTGGCCAAGGCAGCCGAGTTCAAGGACCAGGATACCGGGGCCCATATCGTACGGGTAAGCCATTACGCAGCGGCCATCGCCCGGCGGATGGGACAGCCCCAGAGCTTCGCCGACATGTGCCTCTATGCCGTGCCCATGCACGACATCGGGAAGATCGGCATCCCGGACCATATCCTGCAAAAGCCGGGCAAACTCAACGAGGAGGAGGTCCAGAAAATGCGGGAACACCCGATGATCGGGGCCGCCATCCTGTCCGGGTCTGATTCGCAAGTATTGCGGATTGCGGAGGACGTTTCGCTCACCCATCACGAAAGATGGGACGGCAGCGGCTATCCCCGGGGGCTGCATAACGAGGCCATCCCCTTGGTCGGGCGGATTACCGCCGTAGTAGATGTCTTCGACGCCCTCTGTTTCCATCGCCCTTACCGGGAGGCGGTTCCAGTAGAACAGGCGATGAAGATGGTCCAGGACGACCGCGGCCATGCCTTTGATCCGGCCGTGGTGGATGCCTTTATGGCCAGCAAGGAGGCAATAATGGCCATCGGGGACCGGTTCGTGGATGTATGCCAGCCCGGGTTCAAGCGGGGGATCTATAAGTGGGTAGCGCCCCAAACGGCAAACGGTGCGAATAACACAGACAATTGATCCGGCCGGCATTTATCACCGGGCCTAACTAAAAAGCTTCCCAAAAACGGGAAGCTTTTTAGTATTATGGTGGGTAATGCGGGATTCTCCGCCGGCTGCCAAACAACGAAGCCGAGCTACGGCGGACACCGTAACGCCCTCCTGCGGCGAACTATTGTCCAGCCTGGAGTATTTATGGTGCCGGCGCAGAACCTGTCTAAAACAAAAAAAGGCATCAAGCGATGCCTCTTTTTGTGTTTTGTAATTATGGTGGGCGGTACAAGATTCGAACTTGTGACCTCTGGTATGTGAGACCAGCGCTCTAACCAGCTGAGCTAACCGCCCGACCTATATTATTGCTTCGTCATCCTGAGATCAGCATCTTGCATTGCTTTCGAAGGACGCAAGAATTTTATTATCACAACAATATTCTAACAACAGATAAGTATATCAGTAATGTACTTTTTTTTCAAGGTAATTTTGTTTGGAGCTTCTTAAAATTTAAAAATTGCCGAAAAACTGGTTGTGATAGTATCATTATTGTCATCACAGTATCTAATACTATGAATGGTAATAATTTAGGTATTAATAAATCAATAAAAAACCTTTGCATTTTATCTATATATTGTGGTATAATCAACCCTTAAACACATCACTTTGGGTATTAGAAAACAGGGAAGTAGAATGTTTATTAAGACGGCCAAGGGAAGCAATTTCAGGAATCTATCTGTTTTTGATCTGGAGTTTTCGCCGGGAAAGAATCTTTTTTTAGGTATCAACGGATCGGGCAAGACCAATCTGCTGGAGGCCATCCATTACCTGTGCATCGGGCGTTCCATGAGGAGCGTGGCCGAGGATGAACAGATGATAGGATTTACCCGGGACTGGTTCCGGCTGGAGGGCCGGGCCCAAACGGCCGAGGGCGACATCAATGTCGAGGCGGCTTATAATAAGGAAGAGAAGCGGCTGAAGATCAACGGCGAGCTGCAGCAAAAACTATCGGAGCTGATAGGCCGGATGCCGGTGATCAGCCTGTCCCCGGAGGACGACGATCTATGCAAGTCCGGCCCCGGAGTGCGCCGCCGTTTTATGGATCTGGCCATCTCCCAGTTCTCCAGGACCTACCTGGCCGATCTGCAGGATTACAATCGGATACTTAAGCAGCGCAACCAGCTGCTGTACGCCATCAAGGAAGGGCGCAGCAACGCCGCCTCGCTGGAGGCCTGGAACCAGCAGCTGGTGGATTGCGGGATGAAGCTGGTCCGGAAACGGATGGAGGTCATCGACGATCTGAAGGAGATGGCGGGCAGCCGGTATGTGGGCATCTCCGGCGGGCGTGAGCGGCTGGGCCTGCGCTACCATTTGTCATACAAATTCGAGCCGGGCCAGCCGATCGAGCAGGCCTTTGCCAAGGCCCTGGCCACCGGATTCGAATTCGAGCGGAGGCGGGGCATCACCATGTTCGGGCCGCACCGCGACGACCTGGAGATATCGCTGGCCGGCATGCGCATCCGCCAGTTCGGCTCGCAGGGCCAGCAGCGGACGGCGGCCATCGCCTTGAAATTGGCCATGGCCGAGATCATGGCCGCCCAGCTTAAGGAAAAACCGGTGATCCTGATGGACGAGATATTTGCCGAACTGGACAGCGGCCGTTCCGAATCGCTGATCCATCAGCTCGATCCGGAATGCCAGGTGTTCATCGCTTCGGCCCACGAGAACGACATCACCCGGCAGGACGGTTTTAAAAAGTTCCGGGTGGATGATGGACTGATTGTACAGGAATGATGTTTTTGGCACACGGATAAACACGGATTTTTTAAACACAGAAACACAAAGGACCCCGGGATCACCTCTTTCCCTTGATAAGTAAATTGGACAGGATGCCCCTGTCATCCAATAACCATGATCTATTTGCTATTATGAAGCTAGCCACTCTGTGCTACATCAAAAAGGATGGCCGGACCCTGATGATGCACCGCATCAAACGCAAGGACGACCTGCATTACGGCAAATGGAACGGCCTGGGCGGCAAGATGCAGCCGGGAGAGACCCCCGAGGAATGCGTCATCCGGGAGGTGAGGGAGGAAAGCGGCCTGCTGGTGAAAGACCCCCATCTGAACGGGTTCCTGACCTTTCCCTCGTTCGACCAATGGGACGATTGGTATGTGTTCGTCTTCACCGCCCAAAGATTCCGGGGGAAACTGCTGGATTCGGCCGAGGGCTATTTGAAATGGGTCAAAGACCAGGAACTATTAAAGCTGGACCTGTGGGAGGGCGATCATATCTTCCTGCCCTGGCTGGAGGATGAAAAGTTCTTCTCGGCCAAGTTCAACTACCGGGAAGGCAGGCTGAAAGACCATTCGGTGAAGTTCTACTGATGGAGATGAATAACTCCATCACATCGGCCAGGGCCTTTATAGAGGACAGCCTCTCCGGGGACGGCTTGTCATATCAGGATGTCATGCTGGAGTGCCCGGCGGTGCTGTCTTTCCGATATCTGTGGCACCAGATCAAGCATCAGGCGGGTCTTCAGGAGTTCAGCCACCGGGTGGTGAAGGATGCCTATATCCACCACGACACCCTTTTTGTCGAGAGCCGGATAGCATCGCCGGCCATGGCCATCCAGGTGGAAACGTTGCTGGCTTTGGGGGTGAAAAAGATGGTCTATATCGGCATCGCCGGCTCCATATCACCGGAACTGAATATCGGGGATCTGGTGGTCTCCACCGGAGCCATCAACGAGACCGGCACCGGGGTATGTTACGGGCACGATTTTCAGTCGGTGATCCCGGCCGACGGCCGGTTTGCCCGCCAGCTGAATGACCGCTTAAGGGAACAGGGGCTGGAGCCCCGTCTGGCGGTCCATTGGTGCACCGACGCCCCCTATCGGGAGACCGGAGCCAAGGTCCGGGAGTACCGCAAAATGGGGGCGGCCTGCGTGGAGATGGAGGGGGCCGGTCTTTTTGCCGTGGCCGGGGAATACGGCGTTCCGGCGGCGGCGGTGTTTGTGATCTCCGACCAGCTCCAGGAGAGCGGGTGGATTCAGGGCTGGGGGGATCCAAAATTCAAACAGGCCGTGTCAAAGCTGGCCGGAGCCATGATCCATCTATCCCGCGATCTGTGAGGCCGGAATGAAAAAACTGGAAACAGTGGGGGACATCCTGAGCCGGGTCCTGAAATCCCTGGAGATAGACCAGCGGATGGATGAGACCCGGGCCCTGACGGCCTGGCCGGAGGCGGCCGGCCCCAAGATCGCCGCCAACACCCGGGCGGTCTCGGTGATCCGGGGCCGGCTGATGGTGGAGGCCAAGAGCCCGGCCTGGGTGCAGGAATGCACCCTGCTCAAGGTCAGGCTCAAGGGAAAAATAAACCAGCTGATCGGGGCCGAGGCCGTCAAGGATATCACCTTCAAGGTGGGGCCCTTCTAAAAAGAGTAAAATCATAAATATCGGATATCATAAGGAGAGATATGACAGCCAAGGACAGCTATTCCAGCGAAAAAATAACGGTCTTAAAGGGCCTGGAGGCGGTGCGCCGCAGGCCGGCCATGTATATCGGCGACACCGGCAGCCGGGGGCTTCACCATCTGGTCTACGAGGTGGTGGATAATTCGGTGGACGAGGCCCTGGCCGGATTCTGCACCCATATCCAGGTCTTCATTCGCAAGGATGGCTCCATAACCGTGATCGACGACGGGCGGGGATTCCCGGTGGACCTGCACCCCACCGAGAAAAAGCCCGGGGTGGAGGTGGCCCTGACGGTGCTGCATGCCGGGGGCAAATTTGATAATAAATCGTACGCCATCTCCGGCGGCCTGCACGGGGTGGGGGTGTCGGTGGTAAATGCCCTGTCGGAATGGCTGGAGGTCGAGGTGCTGCGCGACGGCAAGGTGCATCACCAGAGATACGAGAGGGGGATCACCAAGAGCGAACTCAAGGTGACCGGGAAAACCACCAAGACCGGCTCCACCGTGAATTTCCTGCCCGACAAGGAGATCTTCAAGGCCACCGCTTTCGTTTTCGACACCCTGGCCGGACGCCTGAGGGAGCTGGCCTTTCTCAACCGCGGATTGTCGATAGACCTGGCCGACGAAAGAAGCGGCAAGTCCCACAATTTCAAGTACGACGGGGGGATCGTCTCCTTCGTCAAATTCCTGGACGAGAACAAGACCCCGCTGCACAAGCCCATCTACGTGGCCAAGGAGGGCGACGGGGTGCAGGTGGAGGTGGCCCTGCAGTACAACGATTCCTACGATGACAACATCTTCTCCTTCTGCAACAACATCAACACCATCGAGGGCGGCACCCATCTGATAGGCTTCAAATCGGCCCTGACCAGGATCATCAACGACTACATCAAGAAGAACAACCTGCTGAAGAAGGACGACTTCACCCTGTCCGGGGACGACGTCCGCGAGGGGCTGACGGCGGTGGTCTCGGTAAAGGTCAAACAGCCCCAGTTCGAGGGGCAGACCAAAACCAAGCTGGGGAATTCGGAGGTCAAGGGGATCGTGGAATCGCTGGTGGGCCAGGAGCTGTCCAACTTCTTCGAGGAGAACTCCTCGGTGGCCAATAAAATATGCGAAAAGGGCGTACTGTCGGCCCGCTCCCGGTTGGCGGCCCGCAAGGCCCGGGACCTGGTCAGGCGCAAGAACGCCCTGGAAACATCCGGGCTGCCGGGAAAACTGGCCGACTGCTCCCTGACCGACCCCCAGCTGTGCGAACTGTACCTGGTGGAGGGCGACTCGGCCGGAGGCTCGGCCAAACAGGGCCGGGACCGGCGCTTCCAGGCGATATTGCCCTTGAGGGGCAAGATCCTCAATGTGGAGAAGACCCGGCTGGACAAGATGCTGGCCAACGAGGAGATCCGCACCATCATCACCGCCATGGGCACCGGCATCGGGCAGGATGACTTTGATGTGGAGAGGTCCCGCTACCACAAGCTGATCATCATGACCGACGCCGACGTGGACGGGGCCCATATCCGCACCCTGCTGCTGACCTTTTTCTTCCGCTATATGCGCCCCCTGATAGAGAGGGGATATGTCTACATAGCCCAGCCGCCATTGTACCGGGTGGGAAAAGCCAAGGAGGAGCATTACGTCTATAACGAGGAGGAGCTGGAGAAGGTGGTCACCCGTTTGGGCAAGGATAACGTCAACATCCAGCGCTACAAGGGCCTGGGCGAGATGAACCCGGAACAGCTATGGAAGACCACCATGGATCCCGAACGGCGGACCCTGTTGAAGGTGAATATTGACGATGCGGTGGAGGCCGACCATATATTCACCATGCTGATGGGCGATGCGGTGGAGCCGCGGCGGCTGTTCATCGAGCAGAACGCCCAGTATGTCAAAAATCTGGATATCTAGATTACCACTGAGTTACAGAGGCTCAAAGAACTTTCCGGACCTCTTGTCATTGAATAAATAAATGAATCTTATTTGGAGGCAATATGGCCGCCAGATATTATGCGGTTAAAAAGGTCCTGGAACGGGCCCAGCGGATCGGACCGGCCACCGAAAAGATGTTCTATGTGAAGAACGACGAGGTGTTGGTGGGCATCGTCCAGGGAAGCAAATACGCCATAGCGGCCGACCTGACGGACAAGAAGGAATACCTGGCCTTCTACCAGGCCTGTCAGAAGGGCCATTGGGTGGATATCGAACTGTACCGGATGCCAAAAGAGGAGGCCGAAAGCTGCCCGGACCAGGGACGAATGACCATCGAGGACCTGAAGGCGCTGGATAAAAAGACTCCGCCTATCGACAGGGCCAAGAAAAAATAATATAAAGGATATATAGATGGCACTTGAAAGAGAGAGAATAATCGGCTGCGAGATCGAGGAGGAGATGAAGACCTCCTACCTGAACTACTCCATGTCGGTGATCGTGGGCCGGGCCCTGCCGGACGTCAGGGACGGCCTGAAGCCGGTGCACCGCCGGATACTGTACGCCATGAGCGAGCTGGGCATGGCCCATAACAAGCCCTACAAGAAGAGCGCCCGCATCGTGGGAGAGGTGATGGGTAAATTCCATCCCCATGGCGATCAGGCCATCTATGACTCCATGGTGCGGATGGCCCAGGAGTTCTCGCTGCGCTACATGCTGGTGGACGGCCAGGGCAACTTCGGCTCGGTGGACGGCGATCCGCCGGCCGCCCAGCGCTACACCGAGGCCAGGCTGTCCCGGATATCGGCCGAAGTGCTCAAGGATATAGACAAGGACACCGTCAAGTTCGTGGACAACTACGACGGATCGCTCCAGGAGCCCTCGGTGCTGCCCTCGCTGTTGCCCGGCCTGCTGGTCAACGGCTCCTCGGGGATCGCGGTGGGCATGGCCACCAATATCCCGCCCCACAATCTGGGCGAGGTGTGCGACGCCGTCACCGCCCTGATCGACGAGCCGGAGCTGAAGCCGGAGAAACTGCTGAAGATAGTCAAGGGGCCGGATTTTCCCACCGGCGGCATGATCATGGGGGTCTCCGGGATCCGGGACGCCTACCTGACCGGCCGGGGCAAGGTGGTGATCAGGGGCAAGGTGATGGTGGAGACCGCCAAGAGCGGCAAGGAATACATCATCATCTCCGAGCTGCCCTACGAGGTCAACAAGGCCAGCCTGATAGGGAAGGTGGCCGAGCTGGTGCGGGACAAGAAGCTGGACGGGATAGCCGACATCAACGACGAATCCGACCGGGACGGCATGAGGGTGGTGATCACCATGAAGCGGGATGCCGACCCCCGGGTCACCATCAACCAGCTGTACCAGCACACCCAGCTGCAGAACAGTTTCGGAGTGATCATGCTGGCCCTGGTGGACGGGGTCCCCAAGGTGCTGAACCTGCATCAGGTGCTGAACCATTTCATCGATTTCCGGGTGGATGTGGTCACCCGGCGCACCAGGTACGAACTGGCCCAGGCCGAAAAACGGGCCCATATCCTGGAGGGCCTGAAGATCGCCATCGAGAACATCGACGAGGTGGTCAGGATCATCAAGAAATCGGCCAACGTCGAGGCGGCCAAGGAATCGCTCCGGAAAAAGTTCAAACTCTCCGAGGAACAGGCCCAGGCCATACTGGACATGACCCTCAAGCGGCTGACCAGCCTGGAGACCAAGAAGATAGAGGAGGAATACGAGGAGCTGATCAAACTGATATCCAAACTGAAGGGGATCCTGGACAGCAAGCGCCGGCTGATGGGCGTCATCCGGGAGGAGATCGCCGAGCTGAAGAAGAAATACGGCGACGAGCGCCGCACCGAGATCCACGCCGCGGCCGAGGAGAGATTCTCCATCGAGGACCTGATAGTCGACGAGGAGATGGTGATCACCATCAGCCATGCCGGGTATATCAAGCGCCTTTCGGCCACGGCCTACAAGCGGCAGGGCCGGGGAGGCAAGGGGGTGACCGGCATGAAGACCAAGGACGAGGATTTCGTGGAGGGGATGTTCATCGCCTCCACCCACCATTACATCCTGTTCTTCACCGACAAGGGCCGCTGCTACTGGCTGAAGGTCTACGAGATCCCGGAGGGCGGCCGGGCCACCAAGGGCCGGCAGATCAGCAACCTCCTGGAGTTGAAGACCGACGAGAAGATCGCCGCTTATATCGCGGTCAAGGAATTCGACGACCAGCATTTCGTGGTGATGGCCACCAGCAGCGGGGTGGTCAAGAAGACCGCCCTGTCGGTATTCTCCAATCCCCGCAAGGCCGGCATCATCGCCGCCTCGGTGGACGACACGGATCATCTGATAGAGGCCAAGCTGACCGACGGGACCGAGGACGTCATCCTGGTCACCCGCCAGGGGCAGGCCTGCCGCTTCCACGAGTCTGACGTCCGATCCATGGGCCGGACCGCAGGCGGGGTGCGGGGCATCACCCTGGAGAAGAAGGATTACGTGATCGGGATGGTGGTGGTCAAGCGGGAGGGCAGCCTGCTGACCATCTGCGACCGGGGATACGGCAAGCGGAGCGACATCGCCGATTACCGGGTGACCCGGCGGGGCGGCAAGGGGGTCATCAGCATGAAGCTCACCGACAAGACCGGCGAATTGGTGGCGGTCAAGGAGGTGGTGGACAGCGACGAATTGATGATCATCTCGACCGAGGGCCAGGTGATAAGGCTGGCCCTCAAGAACGTCAGGGTGATGGGACGGGCCACCCAGGGGGTGCGCCTGATAAATCTGGACGGCAAGGACAAGGTGGTGGATGTGGCCCGCCTGGCAGCCAAGGATGACGAGGAGAACGGGGATGGAGAACCCGAAGCTTTGGAATAATTACCTTAGCCGCTCTGTTAAAGGAGCGGCCGGTAAAATATCAGCCGGCCTGCCATGAAGGATCTTTCCCAGCATCTGGAGCAGAAGCTGGAACTGTTGAGACACAAGGACCTCAGTTCCATCGACCGGCTGGACCTGATAGACGAGCTGGCCCAGGCCTGCCGGGAGCTGCAGCATTTGAACCGTTCTCTGGCCGAAGCCAACCAGCAGAAATCCAAACTGCTGGAGGACCTGGGAGCCAAGACCGCCGAACTGGAGCAGCAGACCAAGGAGGACGGTCTGACAGGTCTCTACAACCGCCGTTATCTGGACCTGCGGCTGGAGAACGAGTTCGACCGGGCCAAAAGATACCGCCGCAACCTGACGGTGATAATGGCCGACATCGACCGTTTCAAGAACATCAACGATACCTATTCGCATCAGGTGGGCGACCGGGTGCTGAAAAAAGTGGCCCAGATATTCACCGATAACTGCCGGGGGGTGGACATCGTCGCCCGTTACGGCGGGGAGGAATTCGTGCTGGTGCTGCCGGAGACCCCCTCCAGCGGAGGGATCCTGGTCTGCGAGAGGATAAGGAAGAGCATCGAGGAATATCGCTGGGCGGAGATCCAGGAAGGTTTAAGGGTCACCATAAGTTTGGGATTGTGTTATGATGTCGGGCTTCCCAGCCACCGGGAGATGCTGGCCGAGGCCGATGCCAAGATGTACCAGGCCAAGAATCAAGGCCGCAATCAGGTGAAATTTTAACCCTAAGCAATGGAGCGACAAATATGGCCGGGGAGTGGGTGGACGGATTCGGCGGGGCGGTCACGGTCTGCGACCGGGAAGGGATCATCCTTTACATGAACGATAAGGCCGTTGTCACCTTTGCCAAATACGGCGGCCGGGAGCTGATCGGCCGGAACCTTTTGGACTGCCATCCCGAACCGGCCAGGAGCAAGCTTATGGCTCTGATGAATGAACAGCGGACCAATGTCTACACCATAGAGAAGAACGGCATCAAGAAGTTGATCCACCAAAGCCCCTGGTTCAGGGATGGCAAATACCGGGGATTCGTGGAATTGTCCCTGGAGATACCCTTCGATATGCCGCACTTCGAGAGAAAATGATTTTCCGCTTGCTTTTTATAAGTCATCGTAGTATAGTTCAGATATAAGCAATTCCCCAAAACATAACTGGAGGTATGTTAAATGGAAGATCAAATCGGCACCGGTCTGTTGGCGGCGATGGGCGTGGTCTGGATGTTCGTGGGGCTGGCCGCCTACCTGTTCTCGGCCTTTGCCTTGATGGCCATTGCCAAAAAGACCGACACCCCCAACGGCTGGCTGGGCTTCATTCCGATCGGCAATGTGTATCTGATGACCCAGATAGCCAAATTGCCCTGGTGGTGGACCTTATCGATACTGCTGGCCATCATTCCGGTGCTGGGGGCGATCGTCATGATGGTGGCCATGATCTACATCTGGTGGAAGATCGCCGAGAGGTTGGGCAAGCCCGGCTGGTGGAGCCTGCTGCTGCTGATCCCGATCGCCAATATCGTGATAATAGCCATCATGGCCTGGGGCAAGGACACTCCGGCCCCGGCCCAGGGCACTCCCCAGGCATAAACTTTTTACAGCCAAGTTAGCTCTGTTAATAGCCGTCCTGTTGTTGAGACATGACGGCTTTATCATTTTCCCGGCCACCTTTATTGACTTTATCACCGAATAATAAGTATAATCCTTTCATGAAATTGATCCTGATAATCCTGATAACGGCCCTGTCCTTCTGGTCGCTGGCAAGCGAAAAGGAAAGGATCGGCCGTAAACTGCAGCTGGGGTTTGCCGGAATACGGCTTTTGGCCATCATCCTGTTCGCTTTGGCCCTGTGGGGAATTCCCCTCAGCCTGAATATTTTTGCCAGGCAGGAAAACAACATGGTCCTGGTAGTGGATGCCAGCCGCAGCATGGCCCAGCGTGACGGCCGTCCGACCGGACGTTTTGACAGGGCGATGGACCTGCTGGGCAAAATATCCTTCCGGCAGGATATAAAAAAATATATTTATGACCAGAACGGCCTGCGGGAGGCCTTGCCCGGCCCGCCGGTTGAGTATTCCGACAATACCGATCTGATAAAGATGATCAAAGCGGCGGTCTCCTTAAAGCCGAAAGCGGTGGTGCTGTTGTCGGACGGCAATCATAACGCGCCGGGAGATCCGGCATCCGGGACAGCCGGCGGGGATATTCCGATATACGCCATCGGCCTGGGCCCGGAGGCTGATGATCAGCGTCCTTCAATATCCCGGATAAATTCACCGGAGGACATCTCTCCCGGGCAGAAGGCGGCAATTGTGCTGCAGCTGGACAACGTCAAGGACAGGGATAAGATAGTCCTGAGCGACGGCCGGGGAAGAACCCTGCAACAGGCGGAGTATTCTGCCGACAAGAAAACGATCACCCTGGAGGCGGCCCCTTCTGCTTTGGGGCTCAACCGCTATACGGTCAGCATGCTGTCCGGGGGCGATACCATCGACCGAAAAAATGTGGCAATAAACGTAAAAAAAGACCGGATCAATGTTCTCTACCTGTCAGGCGATCCGGGATGGGACCTGAGGTTCATGCAGCAGACTGCGGCCAATGCCAAAAATATCGAATTGAACCCCTATCTGTGGAAGGATGACAGCTGGTCGGGCATCGGCAGCCAGGAGGGAGACCGGCAGGATCCATCTGATAAAATAAAAACCGCCGATGTGATCATTCTGCAGGGCATCCGGGAAAGCATGCTGGAAAGGGGTCTGGAGGGCGATATCGCCGCCCGGGTGCGGGACGGAGGAGGCGGACTTTTGATACTGGGCCTGGACTGGCTCTGGGCGTTCCGCAGCCGCCAGCTGTATGCCATTGCACCCCTGATGCCTTCGTCCAATAGCGGGCTCAGTGAGGGAACGATTTCGCTGACGAAATATTTCTTGGCTTCCGGCCTGTTCGATCAGTCCCTGACCGAACAGATCGCTAAACGGATGGTAAAATATCCTCCCTTGAACATCAGGGGGAAGGTCAAACAGTTGGCTGCCGATGCGGTGCTATTGGGAACTGTTGAAAACAACAAAGAGCACATCCCCTTTTGGGGCCGTGGCTACTTCGGCCGGGGCCGCGTAATGCAGATAACGGCATCATCACTGGGGCCGTGGAAAATGGCCGCCCAGGGGATGCTGGGAGACAGCCTGGTCTATCCCGCATTGATCACCGGGAGCTTTCGCTGGCTGGCCGGCATGGAGGATCAAAACATAACCCTATCCACCGACCGAAGCTTTTACTATCCCGACGAAAAGATCATTTTCCAGGGAAGCCTGCCGGCGGAAAACAGCCGGGCCCAGGGCCTGGAGTGGTCGGTTGAGATCAAGGGCAGAAACGGCCTCCGGCAAAAACGGAGAATGTCCCATTGGGCCCCGGGGCGCTATATATTCGATGCCGGGGCCCTGCCGCCGGGAGAGTATGGTTATGCATCTGCCCTTTCGGCGGATGGTAAAAAACTGGCCGACCTCTCCGGTCGATTCTGGGTGGAGCCCTTCCCGGGCCAGGAAAAGGAGCGCTTCCAGAACCGGAAATTGTTAAGGGAGATATCCCGGATCACCCAGGGCAGATATTGGGATATCGATTCGGTGGCCGGCAATAATGACTGGCTGGATCAGGTCAAACCGCAACCGGCGGCGGCAGAAAGACCTTTGGCCCCCTGGCTGTTACCGCTGATCATGGTCCTGCTGTTGGCCGGGGAATGGTACTGGCGGCGGCGCTCCGGATTAAGCTGAGCATGAAAGGCAAACCATGATACCCCTCAAGGACGACATACCATCATCCGGTTTCCCGGCGGTCAATACCCTGATGATCGCCCTCAACGGGCTGGTCTTTCTCTATGAGGTCGGCCTGGGCCAGGATGTCTCGCAATTCATCCAGCGTTTCGGTCTGGTCCCCGCCAGCGCGCTGAGCCTGGGCATTGCCGGATGGGGGAGCGTCTTTTCCTCCATGTTCATTCACGGCGGCTGGGAGCATATCATCGGCAATATGCTGTACCTTTTCATCTTCGGCGACAACGTGGAGGATGCTTTGGGGCATGTCAAATATCTGTTCTTTTATCTGCTGTGCGGCCTGGCCGCCGCCTGGGGACATATTTTGTTCAACCCTCATTCGACCATTCCCACGGTGGGGGCCTCCGGGGCGGTGGCCGGGGTGCTGGGGGCCTATCTGCTGCTGTACCCCCGGGCCGGGGTGCTGACGCTGATCCCCCTGGGCATCTTCATCCGGATAATCAAGGTCCCGGCTGTCCTGGTGCTGGGTTTCTGGATAGTGCTGCAGCTGTTGTTCGGCCTGATCAGCCTGCCCCTGCCGGGCGAGCAGTCCGGCGGCATCGCCTGGTTCGCCCATATCGGGGGCTTCTTTGCCGGGATGCTGCTGGCCATCCCGTTTATCCGCCGGAGAAATAAAGGGTCTTTTGTTTAAAAAAATGTTGCAAAAGGGCCCGGTTTCTGACATAATTAAAATTCAGACCTGCGGTCAACTTATATCTTACATCATAGCAAGGAATCAGCCATGGAACACCGAATGGAGAGATTGAACTGGAAGCAGTTCCAAAAGACGGTCCCCGGAAAGACCGATATGGTCCTGCTGCCGGTGGGGACCATCGAGGCCCACGGGCCGGGGGCCCTGGGCACCGATGCCATAATTCCCGGCTACCTGGCCGACCGGCTTTCCCGGCCGCTCAACGCCCTGGTGGCCCCGGCCATCAATTACGGCGTCACCAATTCCCTGATCGGCTTTCCGGGGTCGCTGACCGTCAGCCCCCCGACCCTTAAGGCCTATGTCCGGGAGGCGGCCTTCAGCCTGGCCGACGCCGGCTTCAAGAAGATCATCGTGCTCAACGGCCATGGCGGAAACATCGACAGCCTGGACGATCTGGGGGCCGGGCTGTGGAGGGATAAAAAGGCCGGCTGCCTGGTGATCCACTGGTGGATGGCGGCCGAAGAGGCATCGGCCAAATATTTCGACGGCTCGGGCCATGCCGGGGCCGACGAGCTGGCGGCCCTGATGGCCATCGACCCGGCGCTGGTCTCAAAGTCCGACTACCGCCGGGAGGAGGCCGGGCACCGTTTTGAGGGCATCAGCATGCACCCCTTCTACCGGAGCATGATATTGAACCAGCCGGGCAAGGGCTATCCGGTGTTCAATTCCGCCCGGGCCAAGAAATATATGGAGGCGGTGGTGCTGAAATTAACCTCGGACATCAAACAGATATTGGCCGGCTGGGAGAAGATCATCTGATGGATAATGCCAGTTTCAAGATATCGGAATTCGAGAAGATCATCAAGACCAGCAGCCGCTATATCTCCCGGACCGATGAAACGCTGGGACAGCCGGAACAGGCCCGGGAGAAGATAAGCCTGGTGTCCCGGTTCCTTAAAGAGAGAAGGCTGGGCGGCGAGATCCTCTCGGTGTTCGGGGAGGCCAAGAACCCGGGGCTGGTCTATGTGGAGCTGCCCCAGGGCACCCGGGAGTTCCACGGGCAGGCGGCCCAGATGCTGTTGGAATGCTGCCTGTACGACGCCGATGGTCAGCCCAACGAAAGGGCTTGGGACCGGTGGCGCGATTTCGGGAGGAACATCTATTACGGCACGGTGGAGGAGATCTACCTCAACTTCACTTCGGCCCAGCCGGAGCTGGCCCTGATATTCGAACTGGCCTACCGCCAGCTGATGTCAGAGTCTTCGACACCATGGTGGGATCAGCAGTCGGAGGCGGTCAGGGGCAAGGAGCCGCAGGTGATGCGGAGGTTCAACCTGGAGCTGACCGCCCTGCTGCGACCCATCAGGGACAAGGTGCTGCAGAAGCATTCCATCGACACCGAACTTTTTGAGAAACTGCTGGATCAGGGCTGGAACGTGACCTTCGACCTGGAGAATCCCCAGGCCGGAAATTTTGCCCCGCTGCTCAGGGAACTGAATCTTTCCCAATGGATGATCTCGGAGCTATTCCACCTGCTGTACACCGAGCAATTGAAGGCCAATGAAGAGGCGCTGTGGGAGAAGCTGGGCAGCAGCAACTTTGCCAAACCCGAAGAGATAACCAATATGATCTCCGGCAGCCTGGCCCAGATCACCGAGCTGGCCGCCAAGGAGATCCAGAAGGTCCTGATCAAGAGAGCCTCCGAGCTGGAGGTCAAGCTCAACCAGGAGCTGGCCGACCTTCAGAAATACACCAGCCGGGTCAAAAAGCAGACCCAGGAACTGGTGATGCTGAACAACAGCGACATGTCCAAGGTGGTGGACGCCAAGCTCTATTCCGAAAACCTGCTGAACCTGGCGGCCAAGGTCACCGATTCCCTGATGCAATTCCAGAGAAACCTTACCGGCCAGCTGTGGTATCTGCAGGATCTGGAACGCAAGGAGAAAGCCCTCCAGACCTCCATCGAAAGGTGCCAAGCGCTGCAGAGGATGCCTCTGAAGGACCTGACGGCAATGCTCACCTCCCAATCCGGCGAGATCGGCACCGATATTCTGAAGCATCTGGAATTTTTCAACAACCTTGACCAGTCGATAAAACGTGATTGGGAGGGGCTTACCAATAGCCTGGCCAAGACCCTGGTGGAGATGATCCGGCAGGGGCTGGAGCAGGCCAACATCAAGGTGAAAACCCTGGATCGGGAGGCGGCCAGGCGCAACCCCAACGACCCCCATGCCGCCGCCGTCCTGCTGGAGATGGAGCAGGCCCAGGCCGACGGCCGGGCCATCTCCGGGCTGATAGAGGAACAGGGAGGGAACCGGGCCTTCCACGTGGAGCTGTTGATCGAGAACTACCGGAAGTTCCTCAAGGAGGTGGCCGAGCCGATCATGAATTTCCGCCGGCTGGCCTCGCTGGTCCGGCTGTGGCCGCCCCTGATGGTGAAGGATCCTCCGGTTTTGAGACAGCAGGAATTATGCGACGAAGTTTTTTATCTTTCGGAAAGGCTCAAGAGATACAATCGTTGCTATTGTTTCGTGGCCCAGGGGGCGGTCCTGCCCCGGTCCTCGGCCGCCCTGAAGAACGACGGCGAGGTGCGGGATAGGGTGTACAAGCATTTCTCCCGGGTGGTGGCGGTGATGGTCTACGACATCCGGGGATCAAGCTTCATGAGCTCCAAGCTGATGAACGCCGACAAGGAAAGGGAGATCAAGAACAAACTGGGCTATATGATCACCCAGGTGATCAGACAGCATGGCGGATTCATTGTCAAGGACACCGGGGATGGCGGACTGGCCTGGTTCGGGGACAATGCCCACGAAACCTACGAAAAATGCTACAAGGAGGTCTTCACCGGCAAGGGGCTCAAACTGAGGCATTCCATCAGCTCGGGGACGGAATTGAACATCCTGCCGGCCACCGAATCCACCAAACAGGCGGTGGACTGCGCCACCGAGATGCTTAATGTGGCCGAGAAGTTCATCCAGGAGAATTTCAGCAATTACCGGGACTGGTTCCGGGACGCCAAGGAAAGGGAGATACTCTACGAAGGGATAAACTATGCGGTCCTGCCGCCGGCTTTCAAATCGCTGTTCCGGATAGGGGTGGGGATATCCTCCGGCTCCTCCGGCAAAGAGATCAACCTGTCGCTCAATTCGTTCGGCGATACCGACCTGTGCGGGGCGGCGGTCAACAATGCCAGCCTGTATGCCACCGGCAAGGACCCCAGCCGTTCGGTGATAATGCTGGACCACGTCTCTTTCGCCAATATGATGCTCAACACCGAGAGGTTCACCTCCCTTCCTCAGGAGAAATTGTGGTGCACCAGGACCACCGGGACCGATGGCTGGGAAAGCAAGCTCCGGGAGAGCCTCAAGATATGCGATTCCGTTGCCGATGAGGGCAGCTACTATATCCCGGGCAGGAATTATTCGGTCAGGAGGGCCGGATATCAGATCTTGGGGCTGTCGAACACCTCCAAGGAGGCCAGCCTGCGGATGGAGGCCGGGGACAAGGAGGCAGCCATGCAGGACGACGGCAGGTTCATGGATCCCCAGACCAAGACCGAGATAAAATTCGTATACGAAGTTCAACCCCAGGAGAAGGGGGGTAAGTAATCATGGCGGAGATACTGATCGTTGACCAGGACCGGCTTTTTGCCCTGACCCTGGTCCATGTCCTGAGCGGTCATCACCACCAATCGGTGCTGGCCTCCGACGAAAAGGAGGTGGTGAGCATCATCCGGGACCGCAACATCGACCTGATCCTGGTGGATGCCGAGCTGGCCAGCCGGAAGAGCCTCCATCTGCTGAAGCATTTGAGGCAGGCCAATCCCGATATTCCGGTGGTGCTTTCGATATCTAAGAAGGTCGACAAGGACGATCGGGAGCAGCTTAGGAGCGGACTGTACGACTACATCAACAAGCCGTTCGGGCACGAGGAACTGCTGCTGGCGGTGGAACGGGGCCTGGAAAGGCGGCGCCTCCAGAATGAGAATCGCCAGCTGCTGGGGGATCTCAAGCAGCGGATCCGGGAATTGTCCACCTTCAACACCATCGCCAAGACCCTCAACTCCACCCTCAATCTCAAAGAGGTGCTGGACATAGTGATGGGCAAGGTCAAAGAGCTGATCAAGGCCGAGGCCTGGTCCATTTTGATGCTGGACGAAAAGACCAACGAACTGGTGTTCGAGGTGGCCACCGGGGAGAAGGGCCAGCAGGTGAAGGAGATGAGGCTGGGCATGGGGCAGGGGGTGGCCGGCTGGGTGGCCCAGAACCAGCGGCCGGTGATCGTGCCGGATACCGCCCAGGATCAGCGTTTCTTCAAGGGCCTGGACCAGAAGACCGGATTCCGCACCCGATCCATCATCGCCACTCCCCTGATGTCGCGGGGCCGGCTGATCGGAGTGGTGGAGATAATAAACAAGCTGGGCGACGCCTCTTTTGAACAGAAGGACCTGGACCTGCTGCAGACCCTGACCGACCATGCCGCCATAGCCATAGAGAACGCCCGGCTGTACGAAAAGGCCCGGCGGCTGGCCATCACCGACGACCTGACCGGGCTGTATAATTCCCGGCACTGCGACATGTTCCTGAAGAAGGCCCTGGATGAGGCGGTCAAAAAGGGCCAGCCGCTGTCCCTGATATTCATAGACCTGGACCACATGAAAGAGGTGGACGATACCTACGGCCACCTGATGGGCGGGCACGCCCTGAAGGAGGTGGCCGACCGGATAGCCGGGGAGGTCAGCCCGCCGGACATGGCCTCGCGCTACGGCGGCGACGAATACGTGATCGTCCTGCCCGGCAAGGATTCCCGGCAGGCCATCGAACTGGCCGAGACCATCAGGAGGAAGATCGAGGCCCAGCCGTTTCTGACCGGCCACAAACTGTCGTGCCGGATAACGGCCAGCATAGGCATCGCCAATTACCCGGAGCAGGCCGGAAGCACCGACGAGCTGTTCTCCAAGGCCGACCAGGCCATGTACCAGGTGAAGGAATCGGGAAAGAACCGGATCAAACTGTCCGATAAATGATTCCAGGGATATGATGCCATGACGCCTTTCTGTCCCAACTGCCGGACCGAATACCGTGAAGGATTCAAGAACTGCTCGGATTGCGGATCCGATCTGATGGCGGCCCTGCCGCCGGAGGCCGACAACCGGGAGGAGGTGGATTCTGACCTGCTGGCGGTCTATGACGCCCCGGACCAGATGTCGGCCCTGGCCCTGTCGTCCCTTTTGAACGACAACGGCATCCGGAACATCATCAAATCGGAACAGATACCCATGTACGACGGGGTGGCCAGGATGCTGTTTCCCCGCTGGGGCCGGGTGATGGTCATGGAACACCAGTATCAAAAGGCCCGGGAGCTGATAGACGGATACCTGTCCGGGGAGGCGCTGGCCGAGGATGAACCCCCGCCGGCATAGAAAAAGCCGCAAACCTAAGTTTGCGGCTTAAAAATGCCGGTAAAATGGTGCCGAGGGGGGGAGTCGAACCCCCATGTCCTTGCGAACACTAAGTTCTGAGCCTAGCGCGTCTACCAGTTCCGCCACCACGGCCTTGCCATCAGGTGTCATTATAATATAAAATACGCTCCACTGTCAAGATGATATGATGATCGAAAGCATATTAAATAAAAAGGCCCGGTATGATTACGAGATAATCGACCGGCTGGAGACCGGGATCGTCCTGCGGGGCACCGAGGTCAAGTCCATCCGCCAGGGGCAGGCCAACCTCAAGGACAGTTTTGCCATGGTCAAGGGCCGGGAGCTGTTCCTGTTCAATATGCATGTTTCCCCCTATGATCACGGCAACCGTTACAACCTGGAGGCCACCCGGCCCAGAAAGCTGCTGCTGCACCGGGAGCAGATCCGGAAATTGACCGCCCAGCAAAAAGAGAAGAGCCTGTCCCTGATCCCGCTGTCGCTGTATTTTGTAAAGGGAAAGGTGAAGATCGATCTGGCTCTGGCCAAAGGCAAGAAACAGTATGACCGGCGGGAGGACATCAAGAAGCGGGACGTGGACCGGGAGATGAGGGGCACCAACAAGGGGAGGTTCCGGGGATAGCCTCACCACCAGACCGAAAAATAACGGCAGTGCCGGCAGAGGGACAGCTGGTCCCTTTGGCCGGCATTATGTTTTTGCCGCAGGCCTCCCAAAGCAGCTCCCTGCCAGATGGAGGCCAAAGCATCCGTTTGAGCGTTCCCTACGGTTTGCCGGGCCTCGTAATCCAGGCAGCAGACCGGCACTGTCCCGTCCCAGTAGATGTTCAGTTGCTCCCAGAGGTAACGGCAGGGCGGCCAATGCTCCCGTTCCACCAGGTGCGAGCTGTGCTCCCGGTCCGGGAGGGGCACCTGGCCGGCCCAGTCCTGGGCCTGCCGGAATATCAGGCGGTCGGCTTTGCGCTCCCATAAACGCCGCAGGTCGGTTATCTCTGCTTTATTATCGCTGAGGGTGACCACCTGGAGATGGATCTTGGGCCGGGGTGAAAGCGACAGGATATGGCCGATATTCTCCACCACTTTATGATAATCAAGCCCGGGGCGCAGTTTATGATAGGTTTCCGGGGAAGCTCCGTCCAGGCTGATATGCATCAGGTTCAGGCCGGCCCAGATCAGTTTTTGGGCCTTTTCCGGGGAGAGCAGGGAGGCATTGCTGACCAGGCCGATGTTCCCAAAGCCCTTCGATCTTGCCAGGGAGATGCGTTCCTCCAGATGGGGATCCAGCAGCGGCTCCCCGAAGCCGGACAGCAGAAGACTCCGGATGGGCCAGCCCTGCAGCTGCTCCAGGATCCTCTGATACAGCTCCAGCGACATCACCCCCTGGGCCCGTTTCATACTCCGGTGCCCGCACATGACGCAGGCCGCATTGCAGGCATTGGTGCCTTCGATGGCCACCGTCGCGGGGTAGGGCAGCCCTCTTTGCTGCACCTCCTTTATCCGCCGGGAATAGAGACGCCGGTACCAAAGATTCCGGCCCAGCCGGCCCGATGAGAGAACCCGGTAAGCCAGGGGCCTTAAGAAGGGCGAGTCTGATAATAAATGGGAGAGATCAAATTTATTCATGGTCCAGCATCTGTGATAATTCTTCCAACGAACGCCGCCAGGAGAAATGTCCTGCGGTCATGACCGCCTGATGGGAAATTTGCCTGCGGAGTTTTTCGTCGTCCACCAGCCGGATGATATGCCTGGCCAGGGCACGGCCGTCCCGGGGATGGTAGGCCAGGCAGTTTTGTCCGGGGCGGGCATATTCCGTGCTTCCGCCGTTCTGGCTCAGGATGACGGCGCAACCGCAGGCCATGGCCTCCAGGGCCGGAAGCCCGAACCCCTCGCTAAGGCTGGTGGATACGAACAGATCGCTGGATCTAAGTATTGTAGCCAGGGCCGTGTCGTTTAGGGGGCTTTCCACCTGCCATTCCCGGGGGATGTCGTAAGCCGTAAGATCGTCGGGGCTGACCAGGGTGACGGTCAATTCTTGTTTTGTATTCTCCGGCAGAAGAGCGAAGGCCGTTATCATTGTCTGGAGGCCTTTTATGGGATGGAACCTGGCCAGGTATGCCAGACGGAGCTTCTTCCCGTCCTTCTTTTTTTGCCGGCGGTCATTATTGAAAACATCGGGATCCACCCCGGGGCGGACCAGCGACCGGGGCGCATTAGAACGGCCGGAATTTTCCAGGAACCGGCGGTGGCTGTAACCGGAGTTGAAGATAAAACGGACGTTGGGATACCGGTAGCTTAAGCGGGTAAGGAGCTTGTAGATGCCATAGATGAACTTATTGCGTAACAGGGCCAGATCGCTGAATATCAGAAGATCATCCGCCTGAATGAAGTTATAAACAGTTGCCCCGGGGATGAATACCAGAAGAGGACCCAGGATCTGGCCGGTGGAGATTATATGCTTGAATCGGTTGGCCGACAGGTTGATTAAAATAAACAGCAATATTATATTTACAGCACGAATGACAAGATCATCACCGGCCAGGCCAATGGCTCTGACCTGCACCCCGGGGGCAGTCTTGTAATAACATTCACCGGACCCCCTGGGGTGCCATATTTCGACAGGGTATTTTTCAATCAAGCCATTGGCCAGTTCGAAAACAACCCGGTTGCCGCCGCCGATCTTGACGGACGGCAACAGAAACAGGACGGACTGCGGCGGATTTCTTGTCATGGAGGCAAAATTTAAAAAATCATAAGTTTGGGGCGGGGCTTTTTGAGACCAGCCGGTTGAGGTGGGCCGCCAGCTGTTGCGTGATCAGGCTCCGGTCATATCCATGCCGGGCCTTGTCATCGGGGTGAAAGACGGGCCGATTGTTCTGCCACTGATGGAAAAGCTGCCCGATCTGATATGCCAGCCCCAGATGATCATCGGGGTCCAATACCGTTCCGGTGCCGGTTTCTCTGATCAATTGGGCGGCGGGGCTGGAATCCGGGATCGAGGCCAGGATCGGTTTTCGGGCCCCCAGATATTCGTAAACCTTGCTGGTGGAGACGGTCGGTCCCTCCTCCCGTCCGATCGTGAACCACAGGACGGTGGCCGCTTCCAGTATTTCGATTATCCGGTCATGGGCCAGATGTCCCCGGAATTCAAAATATTCGGAGACCCCCAACTGCCGGGCGATCGCCAGATCTTCCGGTTTATATACCCCGGCCAGGATTATTTTGATCTTTTTGGCCAGGGGCGGCTTGCTTTGCAGCAGTTCGCGAAGAGCCCGGACCAAAACATCTATCCGCCGATATTTGGTCAAAGAGCCGGTGTAGGCTATTGTAAACTTGTCCGATTTTGGCCGGGTATCGCTCAATGCGAAATCCAGGGGATCGAACCCCTGGGGCAGGACGACCTTAGCACTGCCTTTTTTCAGGCCGATGTTTTGCAGGCCCTCGAGGATGGGGGCATTGATGGCTGTTATCATATCGGCCTGCCTGACGACCAGGCCCTCCAGGCGGCGGTTAAGATGCAGCCGGAAAGAAGAATATCCCCGGTTAAGGGTGTTGGGCTGGGACCAGGCGTCCCGAAAGTCACAGATCAGAGGCCGGGAGACCAGTCGTTTGATGGACAGGCCGGCCAGGTGCGAGGAGAAAGGCGGGGCGGACGAGAAGATGGCGTCGAAAGGTTCCTGCCGGAAGATCTTAAGGGCGGCCTGAACGGCGAAAGGCACCCAGCCGATCTTATTATCGGGGATAAAGAAGTTGTTGATCAGTTCGATTAAGCCGCGATGGCGGCTGACGGTTTCCGGATCGATCCTGGAAGAGGAAAGATGCATGGGGTCCAAAGAACCGGTGCGGAATACCTGGGCCTGGCGCAGATCATTGGACAGGGAATCATCATACCGGTAGATGCCCCGGGGATGGGGGGCTATCACCACCGGCTGCCAGCCGTTCTGGGGCAGGTATTTTATGAATTTCACCACCCGGTGAACGCCCCCTTGGGGAGGATGATAGTAATTGAGTATCAGCAGGCGTTTCATCTGTCCAGGTGCCTTTCCAGATGCCCCACTATCAGCCGGGCGGCCCGGCCCCGGCCGTAAAGATCGGGATGGGCGGCCGGCGGCTTCAACCCGGCCAGGGCTTTTAAGATGCGTTTTTTGTCCGGCCCCACCAGCTGATTCCAGCCGGTCTTGACCGTCTCCACCCATTCGGTCTCGCGGCGCACGGTCAAACAGGGGGTTTTCAGCAGGTAGGCCTCCTTCTGGATGCCTCCGGAATCGGTGACCACCGCATGGGCGGCCGACTGCAGACTCAGTGATTCACTGTACCCCTGGGGAGGGATCAGCAGGATGTTATCCGATCTTTTTAACTTATCCCACAGCAAAAATTCCTTCAGCTTTTTCTCGGTGCGGGGATGGACCGGGAAGACCGCCTTTTTGCCGGATGAGAGCAGGGCCTCCATTATGGCCGATAGGTTATCGGGGTGGTCGGTATTCTCCGCCCGGTGGATGGTCACCAACAGATAATCTCCCGGCACCAGCGACAGCCGCTTGATTATTTTTGCGGTCCGGTCCTGGGTGGGGAGAATATCCTTCAGGGCATCGTACATGATGTCGCCCACCAGGTAGAGGCCGTTGGTTATCCCCTCTTTCTTCAGGTTCTTCACCGCAGTGTTGGTGGAGCAGAAATGCATATTCGACAGGTGATCGGCCACCACCCGGTTGACCTCCTCCGGCATCATCCTATTGAAGCTGCGCATGCCGGCCTCGATATGGGCCAGCGGGATATGCAGCTTGGCGGCTATCAGCGCCCCGGCCAGGGTGGAATTGGTGTCGCCGAAGATTATGATGGCATCGGGTTTCTGCCGGATGACCACCGGCTCCAGCTTGGCCAGCATGGCGGCGGTCTGGGCCCCGTGCAGGCCGGAGCCCACCTCCAGGTTATAATCCGGCCGGGGAATGTGCAGCTCCCTGAAGAACTGCTGGGACATACCGTAATCGTAATGCTGGCCGGTGTGCACCAGGATCTCCCGGTGCTTTTCCCTCAGGGCCCGGGAGAGCGGGGCGGCCTTGATGAACTGGGGGCGGGCCCCGATGACGGTTAAAAACTTCATCTTATCATCACCAGTTTGCAGATTACCGGCTTTTGTCCGGATGAGGAGATGCGGCAGAGGTAGAGGCCGGCGGCCGGCCGTCGGGGAAAATCCGTATCCGGCCGTATGCTTAGGGTATGGGCCGGGGCCGGCGGGCCGTAAAAAGTGCCGCAGGGCCGTCCGTCCAGGGTATAGATATCGATCCGTGCCTCGCTCGGCAGGTTGCTGAAATAGATATGACCATCCCGGGTCATATTGAACGGATTGGGGGCGACAGAGGGATTATCAACGGGCCTTTGTGCGACAGCATCATATCTTAATACGCTCAGTCCCTGGGCGGTGGCGATATAGATGTCGTCGCCGGACCGGTCATGGGGACAGACGGCCAATTGCCGGATATCGTTGCTGATCAAAGGGCTGAAGCGCCGGTCATAATTCACCCACTTCCCGTCCCAGGTCAGCAGGGACAGGCCCCGCTCGGTCCCGATCCACTTGTTGTCAGAGCGGTCGATGACTATCGACCGGATATCATTCCCCAAAATCGGAGAACTGCTGGTTTGAAAGACCGTCGATCTCAGGGTATGGGCAACCGGATCATATTCCGAACGGCAAAGGCCGTTCCCGGTGGCCAGCCAAATGATGTTGCTGTTGTCAACGGCGATCTGGCGGATATTGACGTCCGGAATGCCCGACTCGACGCCAAAATGCTCCCAGGTGTTTTCCTGCGGTTTAAAGTAGGTGAGATCGTTATAATATGATCCCAGCCATAAACCACCCGACAGATCTTTGGCGATGGAGATGATCCACATGGCATTGTTATAGGCCCCGCGGGGCGAGGGATCGACGTAGCTGGTCCAGACCGAATCGTCCGGGGAGACGGAGAAGATGGCAAAATTATAGGCGGTGAAATATTTGGTGTTGTCCCGGTCGACCATGCCGGTCCAGACGCCGCAGCCGGCAGGCACCCGGGGCGTGGAGAAGATATTGACCAGGCTGTCGGGGCAGTATTTCAGGAGGTACGAATTATTGAGCCCGTCCCACCAGCCCAGGCCGATCCAGGCATTGTTATCTTGATCCACCGTTAAAGCGGTCAGGGGGATCCCCGGAATGGGGTTGGTAAAAGCGCTCCAGGAATTATTTTTATAATTAGATATCAAAGTATTGCCATCGGTGGTCCAAACGGTTTTGGTTTTGGAGACCGAAACGTGCTGGACATAATTTTTGGCAATTCCGGGAAAAACATAATTATCCCAGCTTCCGGCGTCATAACGGCAAAGCCCCTGGTCGCATCCGGCCCACAGTATCTGGCCTTCGTCGACCGTCAGCGAAAGCACATTATAACTTAACAATCCGGGGCTGATGTCGCTCAAAACATTCTGATGCCAGAGTTTTACCCCGTTGTTGGTGGCCAGGAACAGCGAATCCCCCATCCGGGCCAGGCTTCTCACCTGGTCGCCCAGCCCCGGGATCCTCTGCCAGGCCCCGCCCACCAGCCGGGCCGCCCCGTTGGCGGCGCCGATCATCGACAGGGTGTCCGTCAGCAGGATGCATCTTACATCAGATGAAAGCCCGTCGTAATTGCTGAAGGTTGTCCAGTTATTGGTATCACGGATCGAGGACAGGGGGGATACTTTTACAATGCGCAGCCCCTGGTCGGTGGCGATCCACAGCGAGTCGTCCCTGGCCGCCAGGGCCTGGGTCCGGTTGCCCAGTTCATATCCCTGCTGGGCCAGCAGGGAGAACCAGTTGTATCCGTCGTAATAGGAGAGGGAGCCGTACCCGCCGGCAAAAACGTTCTGCCCGCCGGCCGCGGTGCAAAGAACCGTGTCCGAGGCCAGGCCGTCGTTCCGGGTGAACACGGTCCAGGCATTGCCGGCCGAATCCAGTTTGGCCAGCCCGCCGCCCAGGGTGCCGATCCACTTGTGGTGGTGCTGGTCCAAAGTTACCGAAGAAGCCTCGATGTAGGGCAGGCCGTCCACGTTGGTATAGTGCTGGATCAAAACAGTATCGGTGGATGAAAAGGAGAATATCCCGCCGGGGGTGGCTCCCCAGATGATATGGCCTCCCGGCTGGAAGGCCAGCTGGGAAACATGGTTGAAATTGGTATGGCTGGTCCACTGCTGGGCCTGGGACGTCAGGGGGAGGATAAGCAGGGATGATATGTAAAGGCAGATCTTTTTCATAAATGAATATTACCTTAAGTGGGCGGGCAAAGTCAATGCATAAATGCGGCAGTGTGTTTAACCACAAAGTGCACAAAGATCACAAAGGCTTTTACTTTAAAAAGGGTACAGTCATTGCAAGAAGTCAACCCGCCGTGATTGTCATCCCCGACCTCTCCCTGCCTTGCGGCTTCCCTCTCCGCCACGGGGAGAGCCTGCACTGAGCAAAGCCTTTTATAGTGCCAAACGAAGTGGAGTGAGGGTGGGGTTGGGGATCCAGGGGGTCATTGGCCACATAATGCACACAAGGCACAGGTTTTTTAACCGCAGAGACGCGGAGACTTTTGAACCACAAAGGGCACAAAGACCACAAAGAGACACAAGGCTTCGTTAGGTTTGAGGAGATAATCTTTGTGAGCTTGGTGTTCTTGGTGTTAAAAATCAGGCGTGTCATTCCCTACCTGATCGGGGATCCAGGGGGTCATGCCCCACGAAATACCGTAGGGACACGATGCATCGTGTCCCTACCTGCATGCCCGGCAGGCGGGTCGAATGGACGGCAAAACGGGACCGATCAAGGGTCAAACGGGATCGTTCTCTGCCCGAATGGGACCGATCAAGGGCCGAAAGGGACTGTTCTCTGCCCGAATGGGACCGATCAAGGGCCAAAGGGCTTTATACAATCTTATCCTTTTACCCGCGGGGCTTCTTCTTTTATCTATTGCAAATCAAAACATACTTGTGATAACATAACAGCACTATGTTCAGATCAGATTCTTACGACGTGATAGTGGTGGGCGGGGGGCCGGCCGGGTCCCTGGCCGCCAGGGAGATCGCCCGGGCCGGGCATTCCGTCCTGCTGGCCGAAAAGCACCGGGAGATCGGCGTCCCCCTGTGCTGCGCCGAGGCCACCAGCCTGCGGAGCCTGGGGCTGTTCATGGAGCCCGACCCCAAATGGGTGGCGGCCCCCATCAACGGGGCGGTGCTCTATTCCCCGGACGGGACCGAGGTGGCGGTGCCCTGGGCCGGGGTGGGGGTGGTGCTGGAGCGCAAGATCTTCGACCGCCACCTGGCCGGGCTGGCCGGGGCCGCCGGGGCCGAGGTGATGGTCAACACCGAGGCGGTGTCGGTCAAAATGAACGGCGAATTTGCGGAATCGGTGACATTGATATCCGGCCATGAGACCAGGCAGATAAAATGCCGGGCGATCATCGGGGCCGACGGGGTGGAATCCCTGGTGGGGGCCTGGGCCGGGCTGGACACCCGGCTGGAGCCGGAACAATTTCACAGCTGCGCCCAGTACCTGATGTCCCAAGTGGACGGTCCGACGGACATGGTCCGCTTCTGGGTGGGCCGGGATATCGCGCCGGGCGGCTATCTGTGGATCTTCCCCAAAGGCGGCGGCCTGGCCAATGTGGGGTTGGGGATAGTGGCCTCATTGGCCGGGAAGAAAAAGCCGGTGCAATACCTGGATGAATTCATCGCCAAAAATCTGCCCGGGGCCAAAGTGATCGAAGCCATGGTGGGAGGCACCCCGGCCCTGGGGGCCGATCACCCCATGGTCAAGGGCAACGTCCTGCTGGCCGGGGATGCCGCCCGGCTGACCGATCCCCTTTCGGGGGCCGGCATTGCCATCGCCATGGCCTCGGGCACGCTGGCCGGAAGGCTGACGGCAGAATATCTTAAGACCAACGACCTCTCGCTGCTGAAAAAATATCCCAAAGAATGGTGGAGCGGGCCGTGGAAGGACCTTAAATTCCATCATTTGGTCCGGGAGGTGTTTTTGAAGCTGTCCGACCAGGAGATGGACCGGATCGCCAGACTGCTGGTCAATATCCTGGCCGGGAAGGATCCGGCCCGGATAAATCCCATAGATGTGGCCAAAACTGTCATCAAGTCCGATCCGGGGATCTTATTATTGGGAAGGCACCTGCTGTGAGCAAGATCAAGATCATAATCATTGCATTCCTGGCATCTCTGTTGTTGTCGGCGGCGGAGCTGAGGGCCGGCATCTCCCAAGACTTCGACGGCCGGATAGACCAGGGGCTGGAGATCCTTTACCAGGGCGACTACGACAGCGCGGTGGTGATATTCGATTCCTTCATCCGGGACCACCCCAAAAACCCGGCCGGGTATTTCTTCAAGGCCGGGCTGTACCAGACCAGGATGTCGGCCTATGAGAGCGATTTCTGGCACAGGTATTACAAAAATTCCGTGGACAGCGCCATCATGCTCTGCGACCTGGCCCTGGACGATGATCCCGGGGATGCCTGGGCTTATTTTGTCAGGGGCGGGAGTTTCTCCTACATCGCGGCCTGGGATGCCCGGCAGGGCAAATACCTGGCGGCCTTCCGGAACGGCCTGAAGGCGGTGGCCGATTTCAAAAAGGCCCGGGAAATAGACTCAACGCTATATGATGCATACATAGGAATAGGCTCCTATCATTATTTCCGGACCAAGGCCACCAGCCTTTTAAAGTGGCTGCCCTTCATCGGGGATGCCCGGGAACAGGGGGTCTCGGAGATAATCACCGCCGTCGAGAAGGGGCGCTACTCCCGGGTGATGGGGCAGAACGCCCTGCTGTGGATCTACACCGATTACGGCCGGGATAAAAAGGCCCTGGAGCTGGGCCGGCTTTTGGAAAAGCAGTATCCCAACAATCCCTTCTTCCACTGGGCGGTGCCGGAGGTATTGTGGCGGCAGAAAAGATGGCCGGAGGCCGAGGCCGCCTTTGGCAGACTGGTTAACCTGCTGGAAGGTCAGAATGCCCTGAACAATTACAACAAGGTGGTGGCCTCCTATAAACTGGCCAAATGTCTTTTGGAGAATGGGAAATACCACAGCGCTTACCGCGCCGCCCAGCAGTCCATCAGCTATCCGCTGGACCAGGATACCGCCGGCCGACTGGTGAACGAGCGCCGCCGGGCCCAGGAGGTGATGCTCCAGGCCGAAAAAAGGATCAGGGAAAATCAGTGAAGCAAGTGACCGTTGCCATAATCGCCCGGGACGAGGCGGCCACCATCGCCCGGGTGGTCGAGGCGGCCCGACCCCTGGCCGACGAGCTGCTGGTCATCGACGGCGGCTCGACCGACGGCACCGCCGAAAAGGCGGCCGGGGCCGGGGCGGTGGTGATATCGGACGGCGGTAGAGGTAAGGGGGACGGGGTCAGAACCGCCATTCAAAGGGCCCGGGGAGAGGTGCTGGTGCTGATGGATGCCGACGGCTCCCACCAGCCGGCCGACATTCCCCGCCTGGCGGGCCCCATCATCGAGGGCCGGGCCGACATGGTGATAGCCTCGCGGCTGCGGGGGGGCTCGGACGAATTCCACGGCACCCTGGACAACATCGTCCGGCAGACCGGGGGAGCCCTGATCAGCCTGATGCTGCTCTGGCGCTGGAAGGCCGACATCACCGACTGCGAGAACGGCTTCCGGGCGGTCGATACCGCCAAGGCCCGGCAGCTGGGATTGAGGTCCGACGGGTTTTTGATAGAACAGGAGATGGTGATCAAGGCCATCAAGCAGGGGCTGGTGATCAAGGAGATAGCCAGCCATGAATTTTCCCGGCAGGGAGGCGTCTCCAAACTGAAGACCTCGCAGGGCTGGAAATTCCTGTGGCACATTTTCAAGGAGATGATGTTTTGAAGGTCTTTCTGGTCAACCCGCCGGAATACCTGGGCGTGGCGCAGGTCAGGGAGGGCCGCTGCATGCAGCGGGCCGGGGCCTGGACCTCCGTCTGGCCGCCGTTGTCGCTGGCCCTGACGGCGGCCGTTCTGCGCCGGGCCGGGCATCAGGTGCTGCTTCACGACTGCATCGTGGAAAATATTTCCCGGGAAAAATTGGCACAGATCGCCCGGGGCTTTAAACCAGAATGGTGCATATTCAACAGCGCCACGCCCTCCATCGCCGGGGATATGGAAACGGTGGATGCCTTAAAAAACGCTTTGCCCGCCTGCCGTATGGCGGTGCTGGGGATCCATCCCACCGCCCTGCCGGAGGAGACCTTCGCCCTCTCCCGGCATCTGGAGGTGATCATAATGGGCGAGCCGGAGCAGACCGCCCTGGAATTGATCTCAGCTGCTGATCTGGGCAGCGTGGCCGGCATCAGCTATCGGGCCGCCGGCATGATAAAGCACAATCCGCCCCGTCCGGCCATCGAAGAGCTCGACCGCCTGCCCTTTCCCGCCTGGGACCTGATCCGGCGGGACCTTTACAAACTGCCGCTTTCCGACCAGCCCTTTCTGCTGCTGGCCACCAACCGGGGCTGTCCCTTCCACTGCAGATTCTGCGCCGACCATGTCTATTACGGGCGGAGGCTGAGAAAATTCTCGGCCAAAAGGATCGTCGATGAGATCGAACACGACATCAAGGAAATCGGGGTCAAGGAATTCCTGTTCTGGGCCGAATCCTTCACCCTGGACCGGCAGCATGCCCTGGCGGTGGCCCGCGAGATCATCTCCCGGAAGCTGGACATCGGCTGGGTGTGCAACAGCCGGGTGGACCAGGTGGACCGGGAAATGCTGGAGGCCTTCAAAAGGGCCGGCTGCTGGATGATAGGGTACGGGGTGGAGTCCGGCAGCCAGAGGGTGCTGGACCTGATGAACAAGGGCACCACCCTGGAGCAGACCCGGGCGGCGGTGGCGGCGGCCCAAGCAGCCGGCCTCCAGGTGACGGCCCATGTTATGATAGGCTACCCCGGGGAGACCTCAAAAGAAATCGAACAGACCATCGCCCTGGTCAAGGAGCTGAGGTTCGACTTCGCCCAGTTCTATGCGGCGGTGCCCTTCCCGGGCTCCGAGCTATATGCCGAGGCCAGGGACAAGGGGATGATAGAAAGCGGGGACTGGCGGTATTACGAGCAGAATTTCTGCGTCATCAGGACCGATCAACTGGAGCCCCGGCAGGTGGAGAGGTGGCGCAATAGGGCCTTCCGGGAATTCTACCTGCGGCCGGGGCAGATGGTCAAAACCATGGCTCATTTAAGAACCCCGGGGGCCTGGCGGCAGGCCCTGAAGGCGGTCTGGGAGTTCAGGAAGTGGGCGGGATAAAATGATTTTATGATGAAAATTATATGAAAAAACAATATCTGCAAATATCGCTCATATTGCTTCTGACGGTCCTGGTATATCTGCCGGCCCTGAAGGCCGGCTTCATGTACGATGACCGTTTTTTTGTGCAGGAGAACACCAAGATCCGGGACTGGAAATACGTCGGGGAATACTTCACCAATTCCGGACGCTCCATCGCCAGCATCTTCTGGGACGGCATCTGGCGACCCTTGAGGACCATCACCTATCTTGTCGACTACCAGGTCTGGGGCCTTAACCCCTTCGGCTTCCACCTGACCAGCCTGCTGTGGCATCTGGCAAACATCATCCTGCTGTATTTTTTGCTGGGGCGGCTGTTCAAGGATAAAAGACTGCAGCTGACAGCCGGCCTGATATTCGCCCTCCATCCGGTGCAGACCGAGGCGGTGACCTGGATCTCCAGCCGGGGTGACCTTATGTATGTGACCTTCGGCCTGCTGATGTTCATCTGGCATCACAGGTATCGGGAAAATAAAAGAATATATTTACTGGGGCTGTCGCTTTTAAGCTTGACCCTGGCTCTGCTGTCCAAGGAAACGGCGGTGGTCTTCCCATTGCTGGTCATGCTCTATGACTGGCTTTTTGAGAACAGGGGAAAAATAAGACCCTTCCTGGCCGGGTGGAAAACCTATCTTCCTTATCTGGCTTTGCTGGCTGTTTATCTGATAACCAGGCGGCTGGCCCTGGGCCGGGTCTCCCAGTGCCCCTACTGGGGCGATTCCATATGGACCACCGTTTTCACCATGTTACGGGCGGCCCTGGATTATGTCCGGCTGTTATTCCTGCCCCTGTGGCTGAGGGTGGATTACGGGTACGACCTGTCCACCTCCTTGCTGGATTGGAGGGTGCTGGGCTCGCTGGCCATCCTTACGATCATCAGCCTTCTGGCCGTCCGTGACATCAAAGGGTCAAGATTCCTGGCCTTCGGCTGGCTGTGGCTGGTGGTCGGCCTGCTGCCGGTCTCCAACCTTCTGCCGCTGACGGCCCTGCTGGCCGAGCGGTTCCTGTACCTGCCGGTGATCGGATTTGCGGTCTGGGCCGGCTTTCTGCTGGGCGGCATCCGGAGCCAAAAAATATTCCAGATGGTTATGATCACATTGATACTGCTGATGGCCGGTTTGTCGATAAGGCGGAATATTGAATGGCAGGAGCCGTTAAAATTCTGGCGGACCGAGACGGAGCGTTCGCCAAATTCCTACATTGCTCACGGCAATCTGGGTAATATCCTGTTCCTGAACGAAGATATGCCCGGGGCCGAAAGAGAATACCGCCGGGCGGTGGAGCTGGATCCCACCTATGACAATGCCCTGTCCGGGCTGGCCATAACCTGCGCCCAGCTGCAGAAATACCAGGAGGGGGAAAGTTATGCCCAAAAATGCCTGGCGCTGAATCCCGGCAACACCAATGCCTTGCTGACAGCGGGCATTTGCCGGGCGGCCGGCGACGATCTTGATTCGGCTGAAATTTATTTTTCCCGGGTCACCAATGCCGAACCGGAAAATGAAAAAGGATGGATCAATCTGGGGATAGTTCGCCAAAAACAGGGGGATTGGGATAAAGCCATGGCCTGTTTTGACCGGGCATTAGCGATACAGCCCCGGGATTATTTTCTATACAATGAGATGGGGGCTATCTGGGCCAGAAAGGGAGAACTGGATAAAGCGGCGGCTTTATGGCAAAGGTCCCTGTCCCTCGATCCTGACTTTCTGCCGGCCAGGATGAACCTGGCGCTTATTCTGGAAAAGTCCGATCCGGCCTTGGCGGCCAAACATTGGGAGATCTTTTTGCAGAGGGCCGCGGCCCAAGGACAGTCGGTCAATGAAGCATTCGTCAGAAAAAGAATTGCGGAGCTGAATGAAAAGATCCGGAAATAAAATATATGCGATCTGCCTGCTGAGCATATCAGCCATGGTCTTTAGCTGTTCCCCGGTCTACCTCAGCCGGAAACCGCCGGAGGGCGAGGTGCTGATAAGGATCGCTCTGCAGAGGCGGCAGTCCATAGCGGTGGTCTACGGCTCATACAATATCTCGGTCTGGGACCAGAGCCATAAAGGAACCATCCTGCCGGGCGAAAGCTGGAGCCTCCTGCCGGCGGGTCCCGGATTGACGGCCGGAACCAACCGGGGCACGGCCATCGAAGGCATCGCGGGACGGATCCGTCTGTGGTCGGCCGATGAATATTTCATCAACCACAAGCGGGTGAAGGGCGCCATCGAGATCCGCCGCGACAACGACCAGGGACTGCTGATAATCGCCGAGATGCCGCTGGAGGAATACCTGCCGGGGGTGCTGGCCAGCGAGATCGGGGGTTTGGCCGACAAAACGCCGCAGGCGGCCATGGCCCAGGCCGTGATCTCCCGCAGCTACGCCTTGGCCAGGATCGGCGCCAATCCCCAGAGCTATTATGACATCGAAGCCGGAACCTCGCACCAGTGTTTTGACCTGGACAACATGGCCTCCCTGGCAATCAAAAGGGCGGTAAGGGATACCAAGGGTAAAGCGCTGACCTTCCGAGGCAAAGTTATATCACCCAACTTTCACTCCACCTGCGGGGGCAGGACCGCCCGTCCCTCCGAGGTCTGGAACGCCAAAGACGAGGATTTTCCCTATCTGGAACCGGTGGAGGATAAGTGGTGCGGCATCTCGCCCAGATACGCCTGGAGAGACACCATCCTGGCGGAGGAGCTGGCGGGCAGGCTTTTTCCGGGGAAGCGGGAGGTTGTAAAAGATGTAAAGGTTCTGAAGGTCGGAAGGTCGGGAAGGATAATTTCTTTGCTGGTCTCCACCAGCGCTGGAGATACCGTGCTGACCAAAGCGGCGGTTCGCAACGGGCTGAGGGACAAGCCCCTGCTCAGTGCCTGGTTCGAGATAGAGAACCTGAGGGATGCCCAGGGAAATATCGAAAGGATAATTTTGACCGGCCGGGGTTTTGGCCACGGGGTGGGCCTGTGCCAGTGGGGGGCCATCGGGATGGCCCGGGCCGGCAAAAGCTATAAGAGCATTTTAAAACATTATTACAAAGGGGTGGAGATAGAGAGGGTATATTGAACTTGTTATTGTAACTTTCCCGTTACGTTCTTATGACCCTTCACAACCAAGGCTGGTTGCTTTTCTCAGGGCAGGCGCCGAAAGTAACCAAAGGCCTGTCCTGAGGTAGTCTGCTTGCTCGGCAAACGAAGGAAGTCTTTACCGCCCAGTTTCGCGGAAAGTATGGCGTATGCACCGGCATTCATCGGACCAGAACCGGCTATAAGCAAATAACACGCTGAATGCTTTTTCGGCGCTGCAGCAATGCCGCTCCACTGCCTGTCCGCCGAAGCAGAGCGTAGGAGGGATGGCTGAGAACCAACCCCACCCACACTCCACTTAGTTTGGCACTATAAAAGGCTTTGCTCAGTGCAGGCTCTCCCCGTGGCGGAGAGGGAAGCCGCAAGGCAGGGAGAGGCCCCACGGTCGCATTAGCTCTGCTGCTGAAAAAAAGGAGGCCGTCCGCTTTCGCACACTTCCGGCATTCACCAGGGCCATAGCTTTAGCGGAGGCACTTAAAAATTTGACATTGTTTGAGCGAAGCGAGTTTGTCAAATTTAGGCCAACGTTATAGGGCTGCCGAGCAGAGGTTTAGCGACGAGCTTTTGACCTCACCCTTCCCTCTCCTAATGCTTTAGGAGAGGGGTAGGGGAGAGGTGCGGGACAAAAAAGAAAAAGAACAATGCACAACGCCAGCCCTTCCATTCAAAACGTCCTGTTGCATTAAATGAGGGGGATTCTTCCCAGCAGGGGGTATAAAAGCATATTGAAATATTATTACAAAGGGGTGGAGATAGAGAGGGTATGTTGAACAAACTATAAGGATATTTGCCGGTTCATCATTACCTGCTTAACCAGGGCAAAAATGGGGATGTTTTCCAACAGATCTGGGCGGTTATAAAAACCGCCTTTTTTTATTTAAAATGCTTAATTTTAAGCTTGCAAATATCTTTTTTTTCAGTTAATATTATAGTCTAATTGGATTATTTTTCAAGGAGTTAATATAATGGACTACCTAAAATTTTATGGTATGACCGACCAGCCGTTCTCCAACGCTCCCGACAACCGATTCTACTACGACAGCCCCCAGCATTCCAAGGCCATCCTCAAGCTGTCCCATGCCGCCGAGATGATGAAGGGGCTGGCGGTGGTTTTGGGCGACATCGGCACCGGAAAGACCACCATCTCCCGGCGAATGCTGGAGATCCTGCCGGACGACCAGTTCGAGACCGGCCTGCTGGTGATCGTTCACTCCGAGGTCAGCCCGGGCTGGCTGATCTCCAAGATCGCCCTGCAGATGGGGGTGGAGAAGCCGGCTGAAACCAAGGCCGGGATGGTGGGCCAGCTCTACGAACAGCTGATGAAGATCTACAACGAGGGCCGCAGGGCGGTGATCATCATCGACGAGGCCAACATGCTCAAGAACAAGGAGATCATGGAGGAGATGCGGGGCCTGCTGAACATGGAGGTCTCCGGCAGCATGCTGATAACCTTCCTGCTGTTCGGGCTGCCCGATCTGGAGCAGTGCCTGGCATTGGATCCCCCCTTGAGGGAGCGGATCGCGGTCAAGCACAAGCTGGAGCCGCTGACCTCGGAGTCCACCCGGGGCTACATCCAGTACCGCCTGGCGGTGGTGGGCTGCCAGCACGAGCTGTTCACCGATTCGGCCTACGAGTTCATCCATTTCTACTCCGACGGCAAGCCCCGCCTGATAAACACCATCTGCGACAACGCCCTGCTGGAGGGATCCATGAGCGGCATCCAGCAGATAGACGAATCGCTGATCGAGACGGTGGTCAGCGACCTGGGCCTCAAGAGCGAGGCCGACGAAACGGGCGGCAAGAACAAACAGCCGGTGTTTTGATCCATGACCAGCCAGCAATATTTTGTAGATCTGCATATCCATACCGCGGCCTCCGACGGAATATTCACCCCGCAGGAGCTGGTGAAGCAGGCGTCCCTGAAAGGGCTCAAGGCCATCGCCATCACCGACCACGACGCCTGGGACGCCATCGAGCCGATCTCCAGCCTGGCCTTCAAGGTGGGGATCGAGGTCATCCCCGGGATAGAGCTGTCCACCAACATCGAGGGGACCGAGATCCACATCCTGGGATATTTCATCGATTACACCCAGAGCCAATTCCAGGAGAGGGTGCTGCATTTCAAGAACGCCCGGATCGAACGGGCCCACCGGATGGTGGAGAAGCTGGCCGAGCTGGGGGTGCGCCTGGAGATCGCCCGGGTGCTGGAGATCGCCGGTTCGGGCTCGGTGGGCCGGCCCCATGTGGCCCGGGCCCTGGCCGAGGAGGGCTACGTGGGCGGCACCGACGAGGCCTTCACCAGGTATCTGGGCAACGGATGCCCGGCCTATGTGCCCAAGAATTTTTTGACCCCCCGGGAGTCCTTCGACCTGGTCCATTCGGTGGGAGGGCTGGCCTTCTTCGCCCACCCCGGGATCGAGAACCGGGACGGACTGATAGACCGGTTCGCCTCCCAGGGACTGGACGGGCTGGAGGTGTGGCATTCCAAGCACTCCAACAGCCAGGTGAAGAACTATCTGGACATCGCCCGGCAGAAGAACCTTCTGGTCTGCGGCGGCTCCGACTGCCACAGCGACAACCTGATGAACAACGGCGGCGGCTCGGTGAAAGTGCCCTACAGCGTGGTGCAGGAGATGAAACGGCGCCTGGCGAATAAAAAAGAAAAGCAAGCCTAGCCAAGGGAGCGATGTATGCTGGACGATTCGTTGTTGCAGGAACTGCTGGTCAGCAATGATAAGAAGATAGTGCTGATAGTGGCCGACGGCCTGGGCGGTCTGCCTCGGGAGAGGGACGGCCAGACCGAACTGGAGGCGGCCGCCAAGCCGCATATCGACGCCCTGGCCATTAAATCGGTCTGCGGGCTGACGGTCCCCGTTTCCCACGGCATCACCCCCGGCAGCGGCCCGGCCCACCTGTCGCTGTTCGGGTACGATCCGGTCAAATACCAGATCGGCCGGGGGGTGCTGGAGGCTCTGGGCATCGGCCTGGAGATGACCCCGCGGGACGTGGCGGCCCGGGCCAACTTCGCCACCATGGATCCCCAGGGGCTGATCACCGACCGCCGGGCCGGCCGGATCCCCACCGAGAAGAACCTGGAGCTGTGCGCCAAACTGCAGGCGGCCATCCCGGCCATCGACGGGGTGGAGGTGATGATCCGGCACGGCAAGGAGCACCGCTTTGTGGTGCTGTTCCGGGGCGACGGGCTCTCCGGCAACCTGCACGACACCGATCCCCAGAGGGAGGGTTTGGCAGCCATAGAGCCCAAGGCCTTCTTCGAGGAGGACCTCAAGCTGGCCGGGGTGGCGGCCAAATTCGTCGCCCGGGCCAACCAGGTGCTCAAGGACCAGCATCCGGCCAATACCATTTTACTGCGGGGCTTTGCCAAACATCCCGACATCCCCTCCCTGAACAAGAGATTCGGCCTCAAAGCCGCGGCCATCGCCGCCTATCCCATGTACAAGGGGCTGGCCAAGCTGGTGGGGATGACCGAGCTGGACACCGGCCAGACCATCGAGGACGAGTTCGAGACCCTGCGGCTGTATTACAACGATTTCGATTTCTTCTACATCCACATCAAGAAGACCGATTCCTACGGCGAAGACGGCAATTTCAACGCCAAGGTCCAGGTGATCACCGAGCTGGACGACGCCATGCCGATGGTCAGCAAGCTGAACCCGGAGGTGCTGGTGATAACCGGGGACCATTCCACCCCGGCCCGGATGAAGGGCCACAGCTGGCACCCCAACCCCTTCATGCTGCACTCGCCCTATGTCCGGCCGGACGGCCTGGACAGCTTCAACGAGCGGAACTGCGCCTACGGCAGCCTGGGCTGCTTCCCGGCGGTGGAGGCCATGCCCCTGATGCTGGCCAACGCCCTGAAGCTGGGCAAGTTCGGGGCCTAGCAATTTAACACAGATGCTTCCCAAAAAGATTTCGACATATCTGGCCGTTATGATCGCCGGACTGGCATTGCTCCCCCGGCCCGGAGCGGCCCAATCCCTGACCTTCGGCCTGTGGGGAAATTTGAACGGGGCCAAGTTCGTCCGGAACCCAAACACCAACGCCTCGATCAACGAGAAGATCGGGCTGGGCGGCGGCGGGTATGTAAATTACCGGATCAACCGGCTGGTCTCCTTCCGGTCCGGGATTCTGTTCAACCAGAAGGGGGCCGAGGTGGTGCAGGCTTTCGGCCGGACCGATCCGGCCACCGGCATCACCTACGATCATTACAATACCTCGGATACCAGGCTGAACTATGCCGAGGTTCCGGCGGTGATGTGCTTCAGCCTGTCGAGGTCGTATCATTCCCTGCTCAATCTATATTTCGGGGTTTACGGAGCCATGCTTATCTCCGGCCGGCAGGTCACCACCGCCAGCGCTTCAGCCGGCATCATCCAGATGGACAGCGTTTACATAATTTCGGAGTCCGCCTTCAGGAAGGATGATTACGGACTGGTGCTGGGCGGAAATATCCCCCTGGGCCGGATGGAGCTGGGCGGCAGCTACAGCCTGGGTTTCCCCAGGATATTAAGGTCGGACATCGACGACATCAACCGGTATGTGGACCACCGCAACCGGGTGCTGTCCTTTATCATAGGGTACAGGATCAGATAGAAGCAGTCATCCGGTAAATACCGATAAAAGGAGAGAACATGAAAAATCAGTCATTATTGCCGGCACTGGCGTTGTGCACTTTCTTTGCCTTATCTTGCTCCACCGTACCGATCACCGGAAGGCAGCAGTTGGACCTGGTTCCGGCCGGGGAGATGATGGCCATGAGCTACCAGCAGTATGACCAGTTCCTGAAGGAGAACAAGCTGAGCACCGACCAAAAACAGACCGAGACTGTCAAAAGAGTGGGGTTAAACATCCAGCACGCGGTGGAGGGTTATTTTGCCCAGCATAACCTTAAATCAGAACTGGACGGATTCGCCTGGGAATTCAACCTGGTAGAGAGCAAGGAAGTCAATGCCTGGTGCATGCCCGGGGGTAAGGTGGTCTTTTATACCGGCATAATCCCGGTAGCAAAAAATGAAGCCGGGCTGGCGGTGGTAATGGGCCATGAGGTCGCTCACGCTGTAGCCAAGCATGGCAACGAAAGAATGAGCCAGGGACTGCTGCAACAGATGGGCGGCATGGCCCTGCAGAAGGCGCTGGAGGACAAACCGCAGCAGACCCAGCAGATCTGGATGACCGCCTTCGGGCTGGGCTCGCAGCTGGGGGTGATGCTGCCATACAGTCGCCTGCAGGAGAACGAGGCTGACCGATTGGGCATGATTTTTATGGCCAAGGCCGGTTACGACCCGAACGCGGCACTGGATTTTTGGCAGAGGATGAGCCAGGATTCCGGCGTTAAACCACCGGAGTTTTTAAGCACCCACCCCTCGGACGAGGTTAGAATCAAGAACATCAAGACCCTAATCCCTGAAGCCATGAAGTACTACAAAAAACCATAGATGATATCAGGGCCCTTGATCATAATAAAGAGTCAAGCAAAATATTAAGGAATCATAACATGGCCAAGAACATCATCATCAACGCCGAGACCCTGTTCGACGGAAAGAGGAAGCTGAACAACGTCTCGGTGGTCATCGAGAACGACAAAATAATTGAGATCGGCAAGAAGAGACAGAAGGCCGATTTCACCGGGGTGGTCACCCCGGCCTTCATCGACGCCCACTCCCACATCGGGATGGCCCGCTTCGGCGAGCCGGGGGCCGAGGATGAGGCCAACGACATCACCGACCAGTTCCTGCCCATCAACGACCCCCTGAACAGCGTCTATTTCGACGACCTGGCCTTCCGGGAGGCGGTGGATTTCGGGGTGCTGTACAGCTGCATCGTCCCCGGCAGCGGCAATCTGCTGGGGGGCCGGGCCATGATCATCAAGAATTATGCCCGCCATCGCCAGGAGGCCCTGCTTAGGGACTACGGCTACAAGATGGCCCTGGGCTATAATCCCCGTTCCACTCACAAATGGAAAGGGACCAGGCCCAATACCCGGATGGGCATCTACGGGATGCTGGAGAAGAAGTTCGACTCGGTGCTGCTGAAGAAACAGAAGACAGAGCTGGCCCGGGACAAAAAGCTAAAGGAGCTGGACATCAAGGTTCGGAGCGGCGAGAAGAAGATGAACCGGGAGGACGTGGAGTTTGAGAAGAAGACCATCGAGAAGGAATACCAGCTGGATTTCGACTGCGAGGAGAGGGCCCTGCTGGAGCTGTTGGAGGGCAGGAAGACCGCCAAGGTCCACGTCCACAAGGAGGACGACGTGCTGTACCTGATCGAGCTGGCGAAAAAATACCAGATCAAGGTCACCGCCGACCACCTGGGCGACGTGCATCACAAGGAGATCTTCGACCAGCTGGCCAATAACGACATCCCGGTGGTCTACGGCCCGCTGGGGTCCCTGCCCTACAAGGTGGAGCTGAAGAACGAGAGCTACAAGAACACCGAACTGCTGATGAAATCGAAAGCCCATTACGGACTGATGACCGACCATCCGGTGATCATGGCCCCGGCCCTGCGGGACAGCCTGAAGTTCTTCCTTATCTTCGGGATGAAGGAGGAGGAGGCCGTCTCGCTGATCAGCTACAAGAATGCCGCGATCCTGGGGATAGACGACATCCTGGGCAGCGTGGAGCCGGGCAAGCTGGCCAGCCTGACGGTGTGGGACCGGAACCCGCTGCAGATGGCGGCCTATCCCAACTGCGTGATGGCCGAGGGCAAGGTGATCCGGAAGGGGATGTAAATTCATCCATAACTCGCCCTAAGGGGCGGAGGGGCCAAGACTGCGGCTTTAACCGCAGATCATAGAATAAATGGATCATCCGCCCAGAAGGGGCGGTGGAAAAGAGGTTGGATGGGCAGCACCTTGACGCATCTGATCTATCACATTGTGTTTTCGACCAAAGGCCGACAGAATATCGTCGCCCCGGCCTTGCAAGAAATCTTGTATCCTTACATAGGCGGCATAATCCGCGGTGAAAAGGGAGCGATGCTCAAAATCGGCGGTGCAGCCGACCACGTTCATATCCTTGCTTCCCTGCCCCCAACCCTGTCTGTTTCCGAAGCCCTGCGCCGCATCAAGGGAAACTCCTCCAAATGGGTGAACGAAAACGGCAACATAAAAATCCATTTTGAATGGCAGAGGGGCTACGGCGCTTTCACCCTGGGCGAATCCATGATTGAAACGGTCTCGCGTTATATTGAAAACCAGGAGGAACACCACAGGGTAAAAGGTTTTAAGGAAGAATATCTATTGTTTTTGAAAGAACGGGGGATCACATATGACGAGCGTTACATTTGGGATTAGATTTTCTGCGCCCCTTTTCGGGGCAGATCAACGCAGAGGCCCATAATGCCTGCGGCTGAAGCTGCAGGCTGGAACCCCGACCCGCTTACAGCGTGAAAATAAGTCAGTCCGGCGGCGGCTGGTGGTCCTAAAGCGATGAACGTTGCCGCCGGGGAAACTTAAAGGCCTGAACCGCTTTACCAAAAAAGCCTTGAAAAAATGAAAAACAAAATAAACAAAGACGACCAGTATTACAACCTTGACGATCTGCGATCCGCCCAAAAGCTGACATACGGCCAAAGGATGGAAATGCTGGAAAAGATCAACGAGTTCCTGATGAAGACCATGCCTGAAAAAAGCAAACAGATCAGCCTGAAACTTCAAGAAAATAATTTTTGATCAACACCATGCAGATAAAACGCGCCCTGATAAGCGTCTTCGATAAGACCGGGATTGATAAGTTCGCCCGGGAGCTGGCCGCCCAGGGCTACGAGATTGTCTCCAGCGGCGGGACAGCCAGGCATCTGCGGGAGAAGGGGATCGATGTGATAGACGTCTCCGACGTCACCGGGTTCCCCGAGATGCTGGATGGACGGGTCAAGACCCTGCATCCCCGGATCCATGCCGGGATCCTGGCCTGCCGCCACATCCCGGCCCACATGGAGAAACTCAGGCAGAACGACATCGCCCCCATCGACCTGGTGGCGGTCAACCTGTACCCCTTTGAGCAGACGGTGGCCAAGCCCGGGGTCACCGAGGAGCAGGCCATCGAGAACATCGACATCGGCGGGCCCTCGCTGATCCGGGCGGCGGCCAAGAACTACCAGGCGGTGGCGGTGCTGACCTCGCCGGAACAATACCAGCCGTTGCTGGACGAGATCAAGCAATACAAAGAAGTGTCGCTGGAGACCAGGAAAAAACTGGCCGTTTTGGCTTTCGAACTTACCGGCCGGTACGACCTGGCCATAAACAATTATTTCTCCCAACGCATCGCGGGCGGCCAGGAATTGCCTGTCGGCATCAACCTTTCCCTCGACAAAGCCATAGGGCTCAGATACGGCGAGAACCCCCACCAGAAGGCCGGGTTCTATATCCCTTCCGGAGCCCAAATTCCTTTCCAGCAGATACACGGCAAGGAGATCTCGTATAACAATATCCTGGACCTGTCGGCGGCCTGGGAGCTGATCCAGGAATTCAAAAAACCGTCCTGCGCCATCATCAAGCACACCAATCCCTGCGGCTGCGCCACCGCCGGGACCCTGGTCCAGGCCTATGTGCTGGCCAGCCAGGGCGAGCTGCCGCCCGAGCCCATCTCGCGGTTCGGCGGGATCATCAGCTTCAACCGGCCGCTGGATACCGAGACCGCCCTGCAGATCGCGGCCCCGGGAAGTTTCTACGAGGTGATCGCCGCGCCGGATTTCGACCCCGGGGTCAAGGACATCTTCGCCGGACGCAAGGGCTGGGGCCAGAATGTCCGGCTGGTCAAGATGGACAAGGACGCCGTCAGATCGGGGCGGCTGGCCAGATCGGCGGCCGGAGGATACCTTATCCAGCGGCCCGACGATATGGTGCTGGATGAGAAGATCCTGCAGCATGTCTCCGGCCCGGCCCCCACCGAAGATCTGATGACGGACCTGACCTTCGCCTACCGGGTGGTGAAGCATTTAAAATCCAATGCCATCGCCATTGCCAAGGACCAGCAGTTGATAGGGGCCGGGGCCGGGCAGATGAACCGGCTGGCCTCGGTCCGGCTGGCCCTGAGGCAGGCCGGGGACCGGGCCATAGGGTCGGTGCTGGCCTCCGACGGCTTCTTCCCGTTCCACGACAACATCGAAGAGGCGGCGGCCGGGGGGATCGCGGCCATCATCCAGCCGGGCGGCTCGGTCAAGGATGCGGAGGTCATCCAGAAGGCCCAGGAGCTGAATATCACCATGCTGCTCACCGGCCACCGGCATTTCAGGCACTAGAGGATTTCATAAGGAAATCATGACACCAGGAAAATTTCCGATGGGCAATAGATTCATAATATTTTCTGGATTCCCCGGGTTCATTATTAAAAAGGGATAGAGAAAATCATGGCCAACATATCTCCCATGCTGATGACCAGGCTGGTGGGCCAGCTGACCGGCTCCCTGCGCAATCTGAAGATGTATCCGGCCAGCCACCCCACCTCCCAGAAACTGTTCGAGGCCAGTCTCCAGCTGATCAAGGAGGCCATGGGCACCGACAGCTTTCTGAGCTTCAGCCTGGCCGGGAACATCCTGCTGCTGAACGATAATCCGGTGCCCGATTCCCGCAAGGAGGTGTTCGCCAATTTCATCTCCGAGCTGGGAAAACGCAGCGTGGGCCAGCTGACCTTTAAACAGGGCCTGGACCGCGACCAGCTTCAGGGATTTTTTGAGACCATGGCCATGGATGTGGATCAGGTAAAGGCCAAAGGGGGGCTGGCGGCGGCCCTGGCCCTGCGGGGCATCTCCAACATAGTCGCCACTGGGATCTCCTACGGCGGAGGTTCGGGGTCCGGCGGCAGCCCGGGCGGCGGGGCCGCCCTGGAAAGCCTGCTGCCGGAGCAGATAATAGCCATGCTTAAAAGCGACCCTACCATGGTGACCGAGATGCTCTTGAAGGGGGCCCTGGCCATGGCCGACACCCCGGAGGGCCAGGAGAAACTGGTGAGCGACCTGGACCGGCTGGCCCTGATGGCCAAGACCCAGGGCGGCGGGGAATATGCCTCGATGATGGCCAATGTCATAGGGGGCCTGGATCAGCGCAGCAGCCAGATGGTGGCCCAGGTAAAGCTGGACAATCCGGAGTGGTCCGACGTGGTGCGGGAGCTGCTGACCAAGTATTCCGACCAGGAGCTGGCCAAGCTGATCATCGACAAGACCGAGGTGCTGGCCCTGGAGACCAAGAACGACCCGGTGGTGCTGGCCGAAAAACTGCGGGGGATGGTGGCCTCCATCCCGGCCGACAATTTCCGCAAGCAGACCCTTTTGCCGCTGGTCCAGGCCAAGCTGCAGTATTACGGATTGAGCGCCGAGGATTGCGCTTTTGTCTTCGGGCAGATATCATCCACCCAGCCGGTATTGGAGAGATATCTGGCTGACATATCCTCCCGCCCGGCGGCCGAGATGGCCTCGGAGGACGAGGTGAAAACCCTGCGCTGGATAATAAGGCGCGACGAGAACTGCAAACCGGCCCTGGAGGGTTTTTTGAAACTGCTGGGCGGGGCCGATCCCGGGGTCAGGGAAAGTGCTCTGGAAAAAATGATGCTGCTGGAGAACGACCTGCTGTCCATCGAGCGTTTCGACCTGGTGGAGCTGGTGATAGACAATATCACCAGCCGGCTGCGCCAGGAGAGCGAAATCAGGATATATCAGCAGGCTCTGGCGGTGATCCAGCTGATGGCGGACCAGATCAAGAACACCCGGCACCAGTCCCTGGTCTCCCGCATCAGCAAGGATATCTCCGACATCATGCTGCTGATGGCCGATAAGCCGGTGGCCAGGGACATGATAAAGATCCTGGCGCTGATCGGAGACGAGGCGGCCATCCGTTCCCTGATACTGGGCCTTTTGAAGGATCCCATTCTGGAGGCCGCCGCCAGCGCCCTGTCCGGCATCAAGGAAAAGGCCCTGCCCTATCTTATGGATACGGTCAAGGAGAGCGAGGACAGCAACATGCGGCTCAAGTGCATGTATGTGCTCAACAAGATCGGGCAGGGCGTGGAATCCCTGGCCATCAAGGCTTTGGGGGAGGATCGCTGGTTCGTGCGCCGCAACATGGCGGTGTTGCTGGCCCTGATGGGCACCGAAGACTCCGTCCCCCATCTGGGAGAGTCTCTCGACGACAAGGATGTCCGGGTGCGGCTCGAGGCGCTGAAGGCCATCTACAAGATCAGCGGCAAGGATTCCGAAGCCTGGCTGATCCGGGCCCTGGGCGACAAGGAGCCCGAGGTCAAAAAGCTGGCCATCGAGTACCTGGCCAAGGTGGGAGACGAGGCCTCGGTGGACGCCATGACCGAGCTATATGCCAAACGCGACCTGCTGAGCCGGGGGGAGACGCCGGAGGTCAAAAGACAGATCCTGGTCTCCCTGGGGCAGATAGAGCTGAAGAGCTCGGCCGGTTTCCTGATGAAGGCGTCCAAGGACCGCGACCCGGATCTGGCCCGGACCGCCCAGGACGCCCTGGCGGGGCTGCTCAAGAAAATGAAACCGCAACAGTAAATTATCGGAGGGCCTTTTGGACAGGATAAACATCATAGATTTCGGCTCGCAGTATACCCAGCTGATCGCCCGCAAGGTCAGGGAGCAGAAGGTCTATTGCCAGATCATCCCCTGCAATGCCGGGACCGAAAAAATCCTGGCGGGGAATCCCAGCGGGCTGATCCTGTCCGGCGGGCCATCCAGCCTGTTCGACAAGAACGCCCCCACCATCGACGCCGGAATATTCTCCGCCGGAATACCCATCCTGGGCATCTGCTACGGCATGCAGCTGACCGCCCTGCTGCTGGGGGGGAAGGTGCAGCGAAGCCGGGAGCGGGAATACGGCCACGCCATTTTAAAACTGGCCCGCAATGATTCGGCCGGCTGGCTGTTCTCCGGGATGCCGGACGCCACCCAGGTGTGGATGAGCCATGGGGACAGCGTGCTCAAGGCCCCGGCGGGCTTCGAGACCATCGCCTCCACCGACAGCTGCCGGATAGCGGCCATGGCCGACAAGAAGCGCCGGATCTACGGGCTTCAGTTCCATCCCGAAGTGGCCCACACCCTGAACGGCCACAAGATGCTGTCCGGCTTTTTATTCAAGGTCTGCGGCTGCAAGGGCGACTGGACCATGGACTCCATCATCGAACAATCGGTCCAAAGCATCCAGGTGCAGGCCGGCAAGGCCAAAGTGGTGCTGGGCCTTTCCGGCGGGGTGGATTCCTCGGTGGCGGCGGTGCTGATCTCCCGGGCCCTGGGAAATCAATTGCACTGCATCTTCGTGGACAACGGCCTGCTGAGGATGAACGAACGCCAGGAGGTGGAGAAGGTCTTCAAAAAGCAGTTCCGGATACCGTTGATGACCGTGGACGCCTCCAAAAGATTCTACAGCAAACTGAAGAATGTTCAGGATCCCGAAAAAAAGCGGAAGATAATCGGAAGGGAATTCATAGAGATATTCGCCGGAGCGGCCAAAAAGATCGGCAAAGTGGGCTTTCTGGCCCAGGGCACCATCTATCCCGATGTGATCGAGTCGGTCTCCTTCAAGGGTCCCTCGGCCACCATCAAGAGCCATCACAATGTGGGCGGGCTTCCCAAGAACATGCGCAACCTTAAGCTGATCGAGCCCCTGCGGGAACTTTTTAAGGACGAGGTCAGGCAGGTGGGGCTGTCCCTGGGGCTGCCCCGGGAGATGGTGATGCGCCACCCCTTCCCGGGACCCGGCCTGGCGGTGCGGGTTCTGGGGGAGGTAAACAAGGAACGCTGCGACACCCTGCGGGCGGCCGACCGCATCTTCATCGAGGAGATCAGAAACGCCGGATGGTACGACCGCATCTCCCAGGCCCTGGCGGTGCTGCTGCCGATCCGGGCGGTGGGGGTGATGGGCGACGAACGGACCTACCAGAACGTGCTGGCCCTGCGGGCGGTCAACACCACCGACTTCATGACCGCCGAATGGACCCGGCTGCCGGAAGATCTTCTGGCCCGGGTCTCCAACCGGATCGTCAACGAGGTCAAGGGCATCAACCGGGTGGTCTACGACATCTCCAACAAGCCGCCGGCCACCATCGAGTGGGAATGATCTGGTGATCAGTGGATCGATATTAGATGACGGGGGATGGACATTGGATCGTAAGGATATCCACGGACACTTCCGGCCCAATCAGGCTGGAGAGGTAAATCGGTCATAACGCAAATTAAAACTGGGATTATTATGTCAGAAGATTACATCGATCTGGGGAACAAGCTGGAGAAGCACGGCCATCTGGACCAGGCCCTGAACGCCTTCGAGAGCGCCCTGCAGGCCGAGCCGGACAACGCCGAGGCCTGGTTCAGCAAGGCCCGCATCCTGAGCCGGATGGAGAGCTTCGACCAGGCCATCAAGGCCTACGATCAGGCCATCACCCTAAGGCCCGATTTTGCCAAGGCCTGGTGCAACAAGGGCATTGTGCTTGGGGTGCTGGACAGCGACCAGGAGGCGGAGGCAGCCCTGGACAAGGCCATCAGCCTGGACCCCAAGATGATCGCCGCCTGGTACAACAAGGGGCTGGCGGTGCGTGACCTGGGGCGCTTTGACGAGGCGGTCAAAATATTCGACCAGGCCATCAAGCTGGACGCCGAGTACAACGACGCCTGGTACAGCAAGGGCGTCACTTTGCGCCGGATGCAGAAATACGACGAGGCCATGGTGGCCCTTAAAAAATCCCTGGTGATATACTCCGATGATGCCGATGCCTGGTACGAGCTGGCCCGGGTCCAGCTGTTCAAGGGGGATGTCAATGCTTCCCTGCAGAGCCTGGCCAAGGCCATCGAGAACGACGAGGATTACAAGGAGAACGTTACCCAGGACGAGGATTTCAAATCATTGTGGGAGAATCCGGAGCTGAAGAAGCTGTTGGTCTAGATCGCCTTTCTGAGCCTGGATTCCCATATGCATGGGAATGACAAAGCGTGTCATTTTAAAACGTAAAATATACGGTCATTGTTAAGGAGAATATCCATGGTCAAGAAAAAGCCGGGCAAAAAGAAGGCTGTCAAAAAGACCATAGCCAAAAAGAAAAAAGTTCAGGTCAAAGCGGTAAAAAAATCCCCTCCCAAAAGGAAGGCCGTCAGAAAACCGCTTAAGGCCCAGGCGGCTCCGCGGAAAAAAACAAAAAAGAAGGCAACCGTCGCCAGTAAGGCAATAAAAAAATCACCGTCGGTAAAAAAGGTCCCTAAGTCAGATAGGGCCGCAAAAGATTTTTTGATACTGGTGCTCAACCCGGGCTCCACCTCCACCAAGGTGGCGGTCTACCGGGGCTCAAAACAGCTGGTGGCCGAATCCATCGGGCACGATAAATCCGAGATAGAGAAATTTCCCCGGATAGTGGACCAGTACCCCATGCGCAAGGCGGTGGTGCTGGATTTTCTGTCGCGCAATAAGATCGGCGTCAGAGAACTTTCCGCGGTGGTGGACCGGGGCGGGCTGTTAAAGCCCATCTCCTCGGGCACCTATCACATAAACCAGTCCATGCTGGACGACCTCAAGGAGGCCAGGCGGGGCGAACACATCTCCAACGTGGGGGCCTTCATAGCCAAGGAGATCGCCGAGCAGGCCGGCTGCCGGGCCTTTATAGTGGACGCCGTCTCGGTGGACGAGTTCGATCCGCTGGCCCGGATCTCCGGCCTGGCCGAGATCGAGCGCAAGTCATTGTTGCACGCCCTGAACATGCGGATGGCGGCCCTGCAGGCCTGCCAGGAACTGAAGAAGAAACTGGCCGAGGTCAACCTGATCGTGGCCCATCTGGGGGGAGGGATCTCCATCTCCCCGCTGGATCACGGGAAATTCATAGATGTAAATAATGCCAACGAAGGCGGGCCGTTCTCCCCGGAGAGGGCCGGCGGGGTGCCCACCGGAGCCCTGGTCAAGATGTGTTTCTCCGGCAAATACACCGTTGACGAGATCAAGAAAAAGCTTACCCGCAGCGGGGGCCTGTCGGCCTATCTGGGGACCAACATGGCCAACCAGGTCAAGGACCGGGTGCTGGCCGGGGACCAGCAGGCCGAGGAGGTCTTCAGGGCCATGGCCTATCAGATAGCCAAGGAGATCGGGGCCTGCGCCACGGCGCTTAAAGGGCGGGTTGACGCCATCGTGGTCACCGGGGGAGTGGCCTTCAATGAGATCTTCACCGACTGGATAAAGGAACGGGTGTTGTTCATCAGCCCCAGGTTCCTGGTCTATCCCGGCGAGGACGAGATGCCGGCCCTGGCCGCCGGGGCCTTAAGGGTTTTAAGAGGAGACGAAAAGGCTAGAGAATATTAGACCTCACCCTCCTGTCCACTTCGGCAGCATAATAATTCACCATACTCAATGCAGGCTCTCTCCAAATAAATTTGGCGAGGGATAGTTAGGGTCACAACACAGGGTTCATAATGGCAGCAGTAGGCTTAAAAACATTAACTCAAAAGGGGGTCTCATCAACATGGCTCACGATGTCAAGCAGGACCTGGAAAGGAACCTGGTGGTAATCAAACATTCAGAACATGTGGACAAGGATGACCTGTGGAATGCCCGGCTGGAGGCCCTGAAAATGGTGCAGGGCCATGAATCACCCAGGATCCTGGTGGACATGCGGAACATCGATCTGACCACCACCACCATGGAGCGGTACGAGTTCGCCCAGTCGCACAACAAGTATTTCACCAGCCGCACCAAGATAGCCACCCTGATAACCAAGGACGATCCCAAGAAACAGGACCACCAGTTCGTGGAGACGGTCAGCCTTAACCGGGGGTTCCTGCTGAGGGTGTTCGAGGACCAGGGCGAGGCCGAGCAGTGGCTGCTGGGATAGGGAAGGTAAAATATTAATATCAAATATCAAAATTTCCGGAGGAACCATCATTGCCCTTCAAAGTTTTGGCCATCAATCCCGGCTCGACCTCGACCAAGATAGCGGTCTTTGAGGACGACAAGCCGACCTTCAAACAGACCCTGAGCCATTCCGCCGAGGAGCTGGCCCCCTTCAAGCGCATCACCGACCAGTACGATTTCCGCAAGAAGGTCATAGAGGAGGTGCTGGGCAAGGCCGGCATCAATGTCAAAGAACTCCATGCGGTCATCGGGCGGGGCGGGCTTTTCAAGCCCATTCCCTCGGGCACCTATGCCGTCAGCCAGCCCATGAAGGATTATATCCTGGCCGGCACCGGAGGCGACCATGCCTCCAACCTGGGCTGCCTGATCGCCGATGACATCGCCCGCGATGCCGGGGTCAAGGCCTATATCGTCGACCCGGTGGTGGTGGATGAACTGAACCCCCTGGCCCGCTATTCCGGCCTGCCGGAGATCCCCCGGGTCAGCATCTTCCATGCCCTCAACCAGAAGGCGGTGGCCCGCCGGGCCTCGAAGGACCTGGGCAAAAGATATGAGGAGCTGAATCTGGTGATGGTGCACCTGGGCGGGGGCATCTCGGTGGGCATCCATGAAAAGGGGAAAGTGGTGGACGTCAACAACGCCCTGACCGGCGACGGGCCGTTCGCACCGGAGCGCTCCGGCGGCCTGCCCACCGGCGACCTGGTGAAGATGTGCTTCTCCGGCAGATACACCCAGGCCGAGATGATGAAAAAGCTGGCCGGCCAGGGCGGCTGCGTTTCACATCTGGACACCAACGACGGAAGGGAAATGGAGAAGCGGGTCAAGGAAGGCGATGCCAAGACCACCCTGATCATCCAGGCCATGGCCTACCAGGTCTCCAAGTGCATCGGCGAGATGGCCACGGTGGTGAACGGCAAGGTGGACGCCGTCGTGCTGACGGGTTCCTTCGCCTACTTCCCGGAATTCATCGAGTGGATCAAGGAGCGGGTGGCCTGGATCGCCGAGGTCCTGGTCTACCCCGGCGAGGACGAGATGACGGCCCTGGCCGAGGCCGGGATGAGGATACTGAAGGGCGAGGAGCAGGCCCGGGAATATAACTGACCCCTCCCCAGCCCACTTCATAAGGCAAAATAAAATTTATCTCAGTGCAGGCTCTCCCCCAAAGGGAGAGGGAAAAAAGAACGATATTGTAGGGGGCGATTCGCGAATCGCCCTGGAAGGCAATGATAAATAAAATATTTGTCTATTTTTGGCTTACGGGTCTATTCATCTCTCCGGTTTTCGGGCAGGAGTTCGGATCGGCAGTGATCACCTCTGTGCCCGACAGCGCCGATGTTTACATTGACGGATATTATTTCGGCAAGACGCCGTTCTGCCCAGTCAAGGTTGTTCCTGGCACCTATGAATTGAAGCTTAAGCATCAGGGTTATGACTCGCTGCTGACTGAAATGACGATCGAAAACGGAAAGCGGCTGGTGGGAAAGATCGCGCTCAAGGCTAAGAATGATTCACTGAATACAGATCCTATTGTTGAAGAATCAAGGGATATTCCCCGGCGGAATGAGTTCGTAGAATTTAAAGTCCCGCCGGAGATCAAAGATAAACAGAACGCATACTATCCCAGTTTGGCAAAGGCAAATGGCGTGGAAGGAAAAGTTTATTTGCAATTATTGATAGATATTGATGGTTCTATTACGGATGGAGTTGTGGCGAAAAGCAGCGGGGCTTTTTGTCTGGATTATGAAGCCATGAAATCGGGGTATTCTTTAAAATATAGTTCGGCGATCGGTAAAGACAATAAGCCCACAAGGGTTTGGGTAATGTGGCCGATAACGTTTAAACTTAGATAGAAGTATTGAAATAAAATGGATTCCTGCCTTCGCAGGAATGACCATAATGGTTACGTAAAATGAGCCGTGGATTCCAGCTTTCGCTGGAATGACACGAAAGAATAAGATTCCTGCCTTCGCAGGAATGACATGTTAGCAATAATACAGGAGCATACATGATCAAATCCTTTTCCGATCTGATGAAACAGGCCCAGGCCAGCGGGCCCAAAAAAGTGGCGGTGGCGGTGGCCCAGGACGAGGTGGTGCTGGAAGCATTGAGCGAAGCCGCCAAAGAGAAGATCGCCACCCCCATATTGTTCGGCGATAAGGCCGCCATCGAGCAGGCCGCCCAGAAGGCGGGCGTTAACATCAAGGGCTGGGAGATCCATGACATCAAGGACATGGCCCAGGCCTCCAAGGCCGCGGTGGCTGCCGTCTCCAGCGGGAAGGCCGATTTTTTGATGAAGGGCCTGGTGGCCACCTCCACCTTCCTGAAGGCGGTGCTGGACAAGGAGGTCGGCCTGCGCACCGGGCGCCTGCTGTCGCACGTGGCGGTGATGGAATCTTCGTCCTATCCCAAGCTGATCCTGGTCAGCGACGGAGGCATGAACGTCAAGCCCGACCTGATGGCCAAGGTGGACATCATCAACAATGCGGTGGCCATAGCCCACAAGCTGGGGGTGGAGAAGCCCAAGGTGGCGGTGCTGGCCGCCATCGAAGTGCTCAACCCGGAGATGCCGGACACCATAGACGCCTCGCACCTGGCCAAGATGGCCGACCGGGGGCAGATCAAGGGCTGCCTGGTGGACGGCCCGCTGGCCCTGGACCTGGCGGTCTCGGCCGAGGCCGCCGCCCACAAAAAGATAAAGAGCCAGGTGGCCGGCGAGGCGGACATCTTTCTGACGCCGGAGATCGCCTCCGGCAACATGCTGGTCAAAGGCTTGATCTACCTGGGCGGGGCCCAGGCCGCCGGGATCATCGCCGGGGCGGCCAAGCCGGTGGTGATGCTCTCCCGGGCCGACTCCAAGCAGCAGAAGCTGAACTCCATCGCCCTGGGAGTGGTCAGCTGCTGATGGCCGCCCCAGCCGAAAATAATCCCCCGGGACTGCCCTGCCAGACCTATCAGGCCATTCTGGACCAGACCTATGACGGGGTCTATTTTGTGGACAACGACCGGCGGATCACCTATTGGAACAAGGGGGCCGAAAACATCTCCGGTTACCAGTTGAAGGACGTGTTGAATTTTCGCTGTTCCGATGATCTGTTATGCCACATCGACACCGGGGGCCGGGGGATGTGCGGCCCGCTGTGCCCCTTGAGCCGGGCGGTCAACCACGGGCAGGCCACCGGACAGACCCGGGTCTACCTGAAGCACAAGGACGGACGCCGGGTGCCGGTGGACGTGGTCTCCTCGCCCATCAATGATCCCGCCGGCCGGCGCCTGGGGGCGGCGCAGATATTCCGGGACGCCAGCATCTACGAGGAGGAGGCCAAGGCCTCGGAGCTGCTGTCCAAGCTGGCCGCCATGGACCCCCTGACCGAGCTGCTGAACCGCCGCAAGATAGAGATGGAGCTGGACCTGGAGCTGAAAAAATCCCGGCGGCTGGGCCTGCCGCTGTCGCTGATCTTCTGCGACCTGGATTATTTCAAGAACATCAACGACCAGTACGGCCATCCGGTGGGGGACGAGGTTTTAAAAGGGGTCTCCCGGCACCTGCAGGCCGGGATCCGGGAGTACGACCGGGCGGCCCGCTACGGCGGCGAGGAGTTCCTGATCATGCTGCCCCAGACCAAGGCCGAGATCGCGGTGGAGATAGCCGAGAGGCTACGCCTCTCCATCGAAAGGTGGAGGCTGATCCATCGGGAGAAGCTGTGGCCTTTCAAGGTCACCATCAGCCTGGGGGTGGCCGAGCTGAACCGGGACGAATCGATGGTGTCCCTGATAGACCGGGCCGACAAGGCCCTGTACCGGGCCAAGCAGGGCGGCCGCAACGCCGTTTACTTGAGTTAAAAACAACCAAAATACATAAAATATAAAAATCGGAGAGTAAAAAGTGGCACAAGTGACATCATTGAAGCAGATGGCGGAACTGGTAAAAGGCGGACCCCTCAAGAAAGTGGCGGTGGCCTGCGGGCAGGACCCGGACATCATCGGAGCCCTGGCCCGGGCGGTCAATGAGAAACTGGCTCAGGCCATTCTGATCGGCGACCAGAAGAAGACCGAAGCTTTGGCCAAAGAGAACAACATCGATCCCAGGATATTCACCTTGATAGACCAGACCGATTATAAAAAAGCGGCCACCCAGGCGGTGGAGATGGTCAAGAAGGGGGAGGCCGACGTGCTGATGAAGGGGCTGATAGACACTGCGATCTACGCCCGGGCCTACCTGAACAAGGAAACCGGCCTGACCACCGGGGCCACGGTCTCCCACGTGGCAGTGTTCGAGGTACCCAACTACCCCCGTCTGCTGATACTTACCGACGCCGCCCAGATACCGTATCCTGATTTCGGCCAGAAGGTGGACATGATCAACCACGCCGTGGCGGTGGCCAGAAAATTGGGGGTCGAAACCCCCAAGGTGGCGGTGCTCACCGCCACCGAGAAGGTCAATCCCAAATGGCCCTGCAGCCTGGAGGCGGCCCAGCTGGCCAAGATGGCCGACCGGGGCCAGATCAAGGGCTGCATAGTGGACGGCCCGCTGTCCATGGACGCGGCGGTCAGCCCGGAATCCGCGGCAGGCAAGGGGCTTAAATCCCCGGTGGCCGGGTATGCCGATATTCTGCTGACCCCCGATATCCAGGCCGGCAACATCCTGTACAAGACCCTGACCCAGCTGGCCAAGGCCGAACTGGCGGCCATGGTGATCGGCACCAGCGCTCCGGTGGTCCTGACCTCGCGCACCGATTCCGACGACACCAAGTTCATGTCGATAATCCTTTCGGTGCTGATGGCCAAATAGCCGGGCCGGCTTGTCAGACAATGTTTGAGGATCAATGATAAAAGCCGGGCGATGTTAAGACTGTCCGGCAGGTGGTCTCAAAGATGTTTAAAATGGTTCAATCATCAAGCGGTGTTTGTCTGCTTGTTTCTCAAAGATTGCGCATTCTGGCAAGCAGACATCTCCAGGGTTATTGACTTTATACCAGTGATAATTTATTCTTAACCCAACAAAGGCTGTTATATGAAAGTTGCCATCGGGTCCGACCATAGGGGCTATCTCTTGAAGGAACAGATCAAGAGCACCTTTTCCCCCGACAATATAGAGTTCTCCGATCTGGGCACCAAGAGCGCGGAATCGTGCGATTTTCCCGATCACGCCTTCCCGGTGGCCCAAGCGGTGGCTAGCGGCCAGGCCGACAAGGGCATCCTGATTTGCAGCACCGGCAACGGCATGGCCATGGCGGCCAACAAGGTCAAGGGCATCCGGGCGGCGCTGGCCCTCACCCCCGATATGGCCCGGCTGTCGCGCCAGCACAACAATGCCAACATCCTGGTGCTGCCGGCCGATTTCGTGGACCTCCAGATGGTCCCCAAGATGGTCAAGGTGTGGCTGGAGACCGAGTACGAGGGGGGCCGCCACCAGCGGCGCCTGGACAAGATCACAAAATACGAGGAGGATCATTCCAAATGACGCGCATTGCAGCCTGCGGTCTTTTATTGATGGTTATCATGGCATCGTCCCTGACGGCCGGGACGGCCGACCCCGGCCTATGCGGCCAGCCGGCCCCGATCGTGGTCCTGAAAACGCTGGACGGAAAGGATTTCTACCTGCGGGATCATTGCGGGCAGGTCCGGGGGCCGCGCCACAAGCAGGAACGGGAAGCGGTGGTCCTCAGTTTTTTTACCTCCTGGTGCAAGAACTGCAAGACCGAGATCCCGGTGCTCCAGCAATTGGCCTCGGAGATGGCCGGGCTTCCGGTAAAGTTCTACCTGGTCAACGTCGGGCAGTCCCGCGACACCGTGGAGAATTACGTCTTCAACAACGTGGTCTCCCTGCCGGTGCTGATGGACCAGTACGAGGTGGCCTCCAAGAAATACCAGGTCAAGGAACTGCCCACCCTGGTGATGATAGACAAGGACGGCATACTCAAAGAATACCACACCGGGTTCATCCCGGCCTACGGCGACAGCATCAGGATGAAGATCCATTCGCTGCTGGGCATGGGCCAGGCAGGGAATTCCGGCCATGCGGCGGTCCGGCCGGATACGACCAAAGCTGATACCGTAAAGGTGACAGAAAAACCGGGCATTAAAAAGAAGAAAACAAAGAAGTAATATATTAAGGAAATAACCATGAGCGACCTCAAAAACCGGGACCCCGAGATATTCCAATCCATCCAGGACGAGACCAAGCGCCAGGAATACGGCCTGGAGCTGATCGCCACATAAAACTGCGCAACCGAGTTTCTCTACAGGCAGCAGAAAACAATTATTGAGTGAATAAAGTGACACTCTCAAAAGCAGGAGGGCAAAGTGAAAAACTATAAACACCGGCAATATAACTTCAGCGTCCTGATAGAACAGGACGAGGATGGTTATTTTGTAGCCACAGTTCCGGCCTTAAAAAGTTGCTATACTCAGGCAAAAAAGCTGGAGGACTTGTATCCCCGCATCAAGGAAGTTATCGAACTTTGTCTGCGGGAAGAAAAGCCGGCGGTTATGAAATTCGTCAGTTTGCAGCAAGTCCAGGTTGCTGTCTGACATGTCAAGGATACCAGCCATTACTGCAAAGACCATTATTCGGTTTTTACAATCGCAGGGTTTTGAACAGGCGCGGCAAAAGGGAAGCCACCGGTTTTTTAGGCATTCCGACGGCCGCACCGCCACCGTGCCGGACCATGCAGGAGAAACTCTGGGAAAAGGTATTATGACCCGTATTCTAAAGGACGCAGAACTTTCAATTGGTGTTTTCTTGCACTGGCATACAGGGCGAAAGACAGGGATTGCCAAATAAAGAAATTGATCAAGTCAATAAAAACTTTCAAATAACAAAAGTAATTTCAAGTTCACCAATTTTCAAGGATAAAAAACATGAGCAATCTATCCCAGTTCGATCCCGAGATCTATCAATCCATCCAGGACGAGACCGGGCGCCAGGAATACGGCCTGGAGCTGATCGCCTCTGAGAACTTCGTATCCGAGGAGGTGATGGAGGCCCAAGGCTCGGTGATGACCAACAAGTACGCCGAGGGCTATCCCGGCAAACGCTACTACGGGGGCTGCGAGTTCGTGGACGTGGCCGAGAACCTGGCCCGGGACCGGGCCAAAAAACTCTTCAACTGCGAGTACGCCAACGTCCAGCCGCACTCCGGCTCCACCGCCAACCAGGCGGTCTACTTCACCTTCTGCCAGCCGGGCGACACGGTGCTGGGGATGGACCTGGCCCACGGCGGCCATTTGACCCACGGCTCGCCGGTGTCCTTCTCCGGCAAGATGTACAAGATAGTATCCTACGGGGTAAAAAAAGAGACCGGATACATCGACATGGACGACGCGGCCAGAAAGGCCCGGGAGCACAAGCCCAGGATGATCATCGTGGGGGCCTCGGCCTACAGCCGGCATTACGATTTCGCCAAGTTCCGGGAGATCGCCGACCAGGTGGGGGCCTATCTGTTCGCCGACGTGGCCCATCCGGCCGGGCTGATCGCCGCCGGGCTGCACCCCTCGCCCATCCCCCATTGCCACGTGGTGACCACCACCACCCACAAGACCCTGCGCGGCCCCCGGGGCGGGATGGTGCTGATCGGAAAGGACAGCGAGAACCCCTTCGGGATCAAGCTAAAGACCAAGGCCGGTGAGCGGCTGAAGTTGATGTCCGAGGTGATGGACAGCACCGTGATGCCCGGCATCCAGGGCGGCCCGCTGATGCACGTCATCGCCGCCAAGGCGGTGGCCTTCAAGGAGGCCCTGGAGCCGTCTTTCAAGGTCTACGCCCAGCAGGTGATAGACAACGCCCGGGCTTTGGCCGCTAGCCTGGTGGAGAGGGGATATCAGATAGTCTCCGGCGGCACCGACAACCACCTGATGCTGATCGACCTGAGCAACAAGACCATCACCGGCAAGGAGGCCGAGAACGCCCTGCACGCCGCCGGGATCACCGTCAACAAGAACATGGTGCCGTTCGACACCCGCAGCCCCTTCGTGACCTCCGGGTTCCGGATGGGCACCGCGGCCCTGACCACCCGGGGCATGAAGCAGGGCGAGATGAAGACCGTGGCCGGGATGATCGACCAGGTGCTGTCCCATATCGGAAACCAGAGCAAGATCAAAGAAGTATCCGGCGAGATCAAGGAGCTGTGCCGGCAATTTCCCCTGTATCCCAACCGATTGAAAGGATAAGAAAATGGGAGAGATCAAACAGCTAGGCAAGGTCCAGTTCGGGGATGTGGTGGGCACCGCCATCAAGGAGCACTGGTCCGGGGTGCTGACCATCGACAATCCCGAATACACCGAATACGTGGAATTCAAGGGGGGCTCCATCTCGGGCTTCTCCTCGGCCGAGCGCAAGAAGCTGATCGGCGAGATCCTGACCGCCGGCGGCCATTTGAGCCCGGAGGAGGTCAAGAGGGCGGTCGACCACCAGAAGAAGAACGGGGGCCGGCTGGGGGACATACTGGTGGAGCTGGAGATGATAACCCGGCAGCGGCTAGAGGAGGCCATGGCCCTCCATCAGATGAGCGTGCTGGCCCTGTGCCTTTCGGCCAAGGACAGCGAGCTGTCCTTCGAGCCGGACATCGCCCTGGAAAGCAAGAAATAGACAATGCCGCTTAAGAAGAAGGCCTCCAGACCGGCCCAAAAATCCGGCCGGGCTAAAATTTTGCCCCGGGGAAAAACCCGGCCCAGCTGGGAAAAGTTTTTTATCAGCCTGGCCCAGATGGTCTCCACCCGGTCCACCTGCCTGCGGCGCCAGGTGGGGGCGGTGGTGGTGCGCGACAAGCGGATACTGGCCACCGGGTACAACGGGGCTCCTTCGGGACTGGAGCATTGCGACCGGGTGGGCTGCATCCGGGAGCAGCTGAAAGTGCCCTCCGGGGAGCGGCACGAGATCTGCCGGGCCATCCATGCCGAGCAGAACGCCATCATCCAGGCGGCCACCTGTGGGGTGTCGCTGGCCGGGGGCACCATCTACATAACCCATCATCCCTGCGTGCTGTGCTCCAAGATGATCATCAACGCCGGGATCAAGAAGGTGGTATTCCTGGAGGGCTATCCCGATGAGCTGTCCCGCCAGATGCTCCGGGAGGCAAAACTCAAAACAACCAAGTTTCGATCATGAAAATATCCAAGGAGAAGGCCGTCCGGGCTTACATAGGGTTGGGCTCCAACCTGGGCAAGCGCCTGGGAAACATCCGGAGCGCCATCGCCGCGCTGGAACAGGTCCCGGGCATCATCATTATGAACACCTCGTCGGTCTACGAGACCGAGCCGGTGGGAAACGTCAACCAGCCGAAGTTCCTCAATTCGGTGATGGAGATCGAGACCCGGCTGCCGGCCGCCGAACTGCTGATCTCCCTGCAGCGGATAGAAAAACACCTGGGCCGGAAGCGGCAGCGGAAAGATGAACCCCGGATCATCGACCTGGACATCCTGTACTACGATCAGCTGGTGACCAGCACCGAGCAGCTGACCCTCCCCCATGCCCAGGCCGCCATGAGGGCCTTCGTGATGGTCCCCCTGCTGGAGATCGCCCCGGATCTGGTCGACCCCTCCCGTAAAAAGAAAATAAGCGAAATCCTGGCAGGCTTGGATATCGACGGCCAGGGAGTGAGAAAATTAGATAAGAGCAGATATTAAAAAGATGGCACAGATACCCAACTACATAGCGGTGGAGGGCGTGATCGGGGTGGGCAAGACCTCGCTGGCCCGAATGCTGGCCGAGCGCTTCAAATCCAAGCTGGTGCAGGAGGAAGTGGAGGAGAACCCCTTCCTGACCAAGTTCTATTCCGACCGGCGGGCCTTCGCCTTCCAGACCCAGATCTTCTTCCTGCTGTCGCGCTTCAAACAGCAGCAGAACCTTTTCCAGCAGGAGCTGTTCAGCCAGGGCATAGTGTCCGATTACCTGTTCGCCAAGGACAAGATCTTCGCCTACCTGAACCTGGACCAGAACGAGATCTCGCTCTACGAGCATATGCTGCCGCTGCTGGAGAGGAACATCAACCAGCCCGACCTGGTGGTCTATCTGCAGGCCGAGGTGGACGTGCTGCTCCGGCGGATCAAACACCGGGGGCGGCCCTTCGAGCACGGAATGCAGCGGGAATACCTGGCCGAGCTCTCCGAGGCCTATAATCATTTCTTTTTCCATTATTCCGAGACCCCGCTGTTGGTGGTGAACGTCAACGACATAGATTTCGTGAACAACCAGGATGATTTCAACGACCTGGTGGCGAAGATCTGCCAGCCCCATCCCGGGACCAGATATTATGTGCCGGTGGGCAGCAAGGGCAAGAGGTAGAAGCCGAGACCATGAACAGAGGACTGAAAATGATAATAATCATACCGATAAACAATATTAAGGAGCGGGATTAAAATGATAGATTGGAAAGGCTCTTTCGTGGCCATCGTAACGCCGTTCAGAAACGGTACCCTGGACGTACCGGCCCTGGAACGGCTTTTAGATTTTCATGCGGCCAACGGCACCGCCGGGGTGGTCTTCGCCGCCACCACCGGGGAGGGGCCGACGGTCCTGCCGGAGGAATACAAAAAGATCGTCGAAACAACCCTGAAGAAGGCCCAGGGCAAAATGAAGGTCCTGGCCTATACCGGCACCAACGACACCCTGAAAAGCATCACCAAGACCCAGGAGATGGAGAAAATGGGAGTGGACGGGGCGCTGGTGGTCACTCCTTATTATAACAAGCCCAGCCAGGAGGGGCTTTACCAGCATTTCAAGGCGGTGGCCTCGGCTACCAAACTGCCCATCATGCTGTACAACGTCCCCGGCCGGACAGGGGTCTCCCTGGATCCGGCCACTGTCTGCCGCCTGGCCGCCATCGGGAATATCGTGGCCATCAAGGAGGCCTCGGGAAACCTGGACAATGTCAGCCAGATAATCACTCTATGCGGGGAAAATATGGCGGTGTTCTCTGGAGAGGACTCCCTGACCCTGCCGATGCTGGCCATCGGGGCCCAAGGGGTGGTATCGGTGGTGGCCAATGTCGCCCCCAAGGATACCGCCAAAATGGTGGATAAATTCCTCAAGGGGGAGGTTGATGGGGCCCGAAAGATACACCTCAAGCAGTTTTCCCTGATCAAGGCCCTGTTCGTGGAGACCAGCCCCGGGCCGGTCAAGGCCGCCCTGAATCTGATGGGGCTGTGCCATGCCGAGATGCGGATGCCGCTGGTGGAGGTGTCGGAGGCCACCAAGAAACTGCTTAAAGCCGAGCTGAAAAAATACGGACTTATAGTTTAACCGATGTCCCGGCTTTTGCTGCATATCTGCTGTGCTCCCTGTCTCTGTTATCCGCACCAGTCGCTGTCGGACGAAAAGGCGGGGATCACCGGTTTCTGGTTCAACCCCAATATCCATCCCTACAGGGAATACCAGGCGCGACTGGGCTCGGTCCGCGATTTTGCCCAAAACCACGGACTGGAAATGATCTATGACGATTCCTATCCATTGGAGGAGAATGTTTCCCTGCTGCTTAAGGACCGCTGCCGGGCCTGTTATTCCATCCGGCTGGAGGCCGCCGCCCGGGAAGCCGCCCAGCGGGGATATGACGGCTTTTCCACCACCCTGCTGTACAGCATATATCAGAAACACGACCTGATCAGGGGCCTGGGGGCGGAGATCGGCCGGGAACACGGGGTGAAATTCATCTACCGGGATTTCAGAAAAGGCTGGGAGGAGGGCCGGACCAAGGCAATGGAACTGGACCTTTACCGCCAAAAATATTGCGGCTGCATCTTCAGCGAGCGGGACAGATATATGAAAACCAAAAAGAAAATATAAAAGATCAAAAAAAGGACGATGAATCAGAAAAAGGAAAATATCCTGCGCTTCGGGGTCTCGGTGGAGGAGAGCCTGGTCGAGAAATTCGAAAAACTCATCCGACGCAAGGGATACACCAACCGTTCCGAGGCCATCCGGGACATGATCCGAAATCTGCTGGCGGCCCAGGCGGCCGAGAGGGGGCAGGAGATGGTGGGGGCCATTCTGATAATCTACGACCATCACCGGCCGCACCTGGTGGAGAAACTGCTGGCCCTGCAGCATGACGCCGACGCCGAGATCGTCGCCTCCCAGCATGTCCATCTGGACCACCATCACTGCATGGAGACCATCATAGTCAGGGGGCCGGTGGAAAAACTGGAGGACCTTCAGGGAAGGATCGGGGCCCTGAAAGGGGTGGGCCAGTGCCTGCTGTCCCGGGCCAGCTGTCAGGTGCTGCACTGACGGCAGAATAAATTACCTTGACAGGTTTTGTAAATCGTGCTACAATTATATTAATCGTAGCACGATTTTAATTTATAAGAGGGCAAGGAATTCTGGGATGCTGAGAATGTTTTTGGGGATCATGCTGGTTTGGTTTGCCGGCTGGGCGCAGGCCGCCCGGCCGCTGGACACCGACGACGCCGGAACGGTGGAGAAAGGGAAATCGGAAACGGAGGTATCGTTCGACCATTGCCAATACCGGCCGGACGGGACCTGCCAGGTTCCGGGGATCGCCATCAAACACGGCCTGACCGACCGCCTGGACCTCGGGCTGGGCTTTTCCCACAGCACCGATCAGGATGCCGACGGAAACACTGTTGGCTGGGGGATGTCACCGCTGGAAGTGGGCTTTAAAATGGCTCTGCTGAAAGAACATCAAACACTGCCGGATATCTCCTTAAGCGCCGGCTTCGAGACCGGCTCAGCCGGATACGGCCTCAATCTTATCTTCAGCCGGGAATATGGAGATCTGGGCCTGCACTATGACCTGGGTTACAATTCATCCGGGGAAGCCTTGGTCCGGGGCAGCATCGGAACCTCCCTGGCGGCCGAATATACCTTTGCCGACAAGTACCGGATCTGCGCCGAGCTCAACGGGGAGATCTTGGATGACCGCTCGGAGGTCATTGGGAACAGCGGTCTGATAGGCGGCTCGATTACATTGGGTCCGGTTGACTGGGACCTGGGCATCCGAATTCATGATCAGCGCGGCCCCCAGACCACAATCACCACGGGCATCACCGCAGGATTTTAACAACAAGGAGAGGAAAATGAAAACCTGGACTTTGTCGCTGGCATCGGCGGTGATTTTGCTGGCCGGCTGCTCAAAAAAGGAAGAGCCAGCCCGGCTGACTGTGGTCACCTCCTTCTATCCCATGTACATCATGACCGCCAATATCGTCAAGGATGTTCCGGGGGTCAAACTGATCAACATGGCCCCGCCTTTCACCGGCTGCCTGCATGACTATCAGATGACGCCCCAGGACATGAAGACCCTGAGCCGGGCTGATATTCTGGTGATCAACGGGGCCGGGATGGAGTCATTTCTGGACGATGTGATCCGGCAGAACACCAAGCTGTCGGTAATAGATGCCAGCAAGAATATCGAGTTGATCGAAGAAAAGGGCCACGCCAACCCCCATATATTTGCCAGCATTTCCGGGGCCATCCAACAGGTGCGCAATATCGCGGCCGGGCTGGAGAGGGCCGATCCGGAATACATCGGCTATTATCGGGAGAATGTCCAACGGTATCTGGTGAAGCTGGAATCGCTCAAAGCCAGGATGAACTTAGCCCTCAAGGATGTCCAGAACAGGAATATCATCACCTTTCACGAGGCCTTTCCCTATTTTGCCCGGGAATTCGATCTGAACATCATGGCGGTGATAGAAAGAGAACCGGGCTCCGAGCCCAGCGCCGGCGACCTGGCCCAAATCATCGAGCTAGTAAGAAAAAACAAGGTCAAAGCCATCTTCGCCGAGCCCCAGTATCCGGCCGGGTCCGCCCGGGTGATTGCCCGGGAGACCGGGGCCGAGGTCTACACGCTTGATCCCGCGGTCACCGGACCCATGGAGCCGGAGGCCTATGTTCAGGCCATGGAGAAGAATCTGGAAGTGCTGAAGGAAGCGTTAAAGTAGTCCAAATACATATTGAGGAGCAATGTAACATGCACATGGCAGATGCCCTGATCTCGCCGGCGGTGGGCGGAGCAATGTGGGCCGCCACCGCAGGAGTGGCCGCCTATTCCATCAAAAAGGTCCAAGAGGGGTTGGACCAGAAAAAAATTCCCCTGATGGGCGTGATGGGGGCCTTCATCTTTGCCGCCCAGATGATAAATTTCTCAATACCCGGCACCGGTTCCAGCGGGCATCTGGGCGGGGGGTTGCTGCTGGCCATACTATTGGGCCCCTATGCCGGGTTCCTGACCATGTCCTCCATCCTTATAATTCAGGCCCTGTTCTTCGCCGACGGCGGCTTGCTGGCTCTGGGTTCCAATATCATCAACATGGGTTTTTTCACCTGTTTTGTGGCCTATCCGCTGATCTATAAAAAAATGATCGGGAAAGATATTTCCCCCAAACGGATCATGATCGCATCGATGGCTGCCGCCATCATTGGACTTCAGCTGGGGGCTTTTGCAGTGGTCCTGGAAACGCTGTTCTCCGGCAAGACCGAACTGCCGTTCAGCACTTTCGTTCTCTTGATGCAGCCCATCCATCTGGCCATCGGGATGGTCGAGGGATTGGTGACCGCGGCGGTGATATCCTTCGTCTGGAAGGCCCGGCCGGAGATCATGGAAAGGGCGTCATTGAACCAGGCCCTGGGCGGCGGCCTGTCCCTTAAAAAGGTGATGACCGGCCTGGCGGCGGCGGCGGTATTGACCGGGGCGGTGCTCTCCTGGTTCGCCTCCACCCATCCCGACGGCTTGGAATGGGCCATGTTCAGAACCTCCGGCCAGGAGGAATTGGAGGCCGCCGACCCGGCTCATGAAAAACTGGCCGCAGTGCAGCAGAGGACCGCTTTTCTGCCGGATTACGGGTTCAAGGTTTCCGGAGGCGAAAGGCCGGCCGGTGAACAAAACGAAAAATGGCCGGCGGTCAACGGCGGCACCAGCCTCTCCGGACTGGTGGGCGGCATGATGACCCTGCTGTTGGCGGCCTTTATGGGCTTCATTATCAACCTGAGCAATAAAACCAAGAAAAAGTCAGCCTAAAAAACAAACAGACCACCGATAGGATATGAAGGCCCAATTAATAAACTTTATAAATAAGTATTTGTGTCTTGGTGCCACTTCGAAAGGGGTACAGTGAACCTGTCGAACTGCTCAGTGCATAGCTTTGTGGTAAAAAATTATTGAGTATATGTCCAATATCATAAACGCCATATATAACATCCGGCAGTTTGACGAGCTGGCCGGCCGGGATTCCTTCATCCACCGATTGCATCCCCTGGCCAAGCTGCTGTCCACCCTGGTTTACACGGTGCTGCTGGTCTCCTACGACAAGTACGCCACAATTGCCCTGCTGCCTTTGGTATTCTTTCCGGTATTCGTTGCAGCAGCAGCGAAAATCCCCGTGGACCCCCTGTTAAAGCGTCTCTTGTACATCGAACCGATGATAGTGGGCATAGGTCTTTTGAACCCCTTGTTCGATCAGGGGACCGTAAATTATTTGGGATATACGATGTCGTCCGGATGGCTGATCTTCTGGTCGATATTTTTAAAAGGGACCCTGGCCGTGACCTCGGCCCTGCTGCTGATAGCCACCACCGGTATGGATGGGGTGGCGCTTTCCCTGAGAAAACTGAAGGTTCCCAGGATATTCGTTCTCCAGATGATCCTGACCTACCGGTACATATCCGTTCTGCTGGAGGAGGCCGCCAGAACCGTCCAGGCTTACGCCTTGCGGGCTTTCAGTTCCCAAGGGCTTAAACGGGAGGTGTGGGGCCCGCTGCTGGGGCAGATCCTTTTAAGGACCGTGGACCGGGCCCAGAGGGTCTATGATGCCATGTGCCTGCGGGGCTTTAGAGGCGAATACCATACCGGAAAAGGGCCGGGGGCGGGCTGGATCGACATCATGTATGTATCGACCTGGGGCGCATTTTTTGCCCTGTCCCGCATGATAAACCTCCCCTTGTGGCTGGGAAACGTGATGACGGGAGTTTCAAAATGAGCCATCATATCACCGAGGCCAAAGATCTATTCTATTCCTATCCCGACGGCCATCAGGCCGTCAACGGCCTGTCCTTCCGCATCCACCACGGGGAATCGGTGGGCATCATCGGCGCCAACGGGGCGGGGAAATCCACCCTGCTGATGCTTTTGACGGACATTCTTACGCCGGCAAGGGGCGAGGTGGTCATCGGCGAGGTCGGGCTTACCAAGCACACCCTGAACATGATCCGGCAGAGGCTGGGGATGGTGTTCCAGAATCCCGACGACCAGCTGTTCATGACCACGGTCCATGACGACGTGGCCTTCGGCCCGCGCAACCTGAAGATCGACGAGCCCCAGGTGGAGCAGAGGGTGGTCTCAGCGTTGGAACAGGTCGGCATACTGCATCTTAAAGACCGGGCCCCGTTCCATCTCTCGGCCGGGGAAAAACGGGCCGCCGCCATCGCCACGGTGCTGTCCATGTCCCCGGACATCCTGATACTGGACGAGCCCACCTCTTCGCTGGACCCCAAGTCCCGGCGGCGTTTGATGAATATACTCAGGGGATTCGAGCATACCAAGATAATCACCTCCCACGATCTGGATATGGTGCTGGAGATCTGTCAGCGGGTCATCGTCATGAAAGACGGACAGGCCATAGCCGACGGCCCGGCCAAAGATATTCTGACGAACCAGGGATTGATGGAGGAGGCCGGCCTGGAGATCCCCTTAAGCCTGCAAGGGTGCCCGGTGTGCGGAAGATCGAAATCGGGCACAGATTAACGCTGATCAGGTGGATCAAATATAGATGCTTTTCGAGGACGCCTTAAAAGGCGTCTTTTTTATGAATTGAACAAACCAGTATCATATGCTATAATAAAATCAAGGTATGATTCAAAATAAAACAGCTGACGATTCTGATGAATATGAAACTCTCCTCCTTTGACTATAATCTCCCTCCGGAGCTTATCGCCAAAAGCCCCGCCGAGAAGCGGGATGCCTCCCGGCTGATGGTGCTTCATCGCGGTGACGGCCGGATAGAACACCGCCGGTTCAGTGATATCGTTGAGTACCTAAGGCCCTCCGATATCCTGGTGGTCAACAATACCAGGGTGATCCCGGCCCGGCTGATGGGCCATAAAAAAAGGACCGGGGGAGAAGTGGAGATCCTTTTATTGCGGCAGGAGGCTGAAAGCCGGTGGAACTGCTTGGTTCGTCCCGGGCGCCGCCTGATGCCGGGGGCCAAGGTCGGGTTCGGGGACGGGATGATGGAGGCTGAGATAATTGAATACCGCCCGGGCGGACAGAGGCTGGTCAGATTCACTCATCAGGGCGACTTTTATGTAACTCTGGAAAAGGTGGGGCAGGTGCCCCTGCCGCCCTATATCGACCGAGGTCCCCATCAGGCGGACAAGGACCGCTATCAGACCATCTATGCCAAGGACGCCGGGGCGGTGGCTGCGCCGACCGCCGGCCTGCACTTCACACCGGAGCTGATGGAGAGGATCAAGGCCAAAGGGGTCGAAGTGCTGGAGATCCTTTTGCATGTCGGCTGGGGAACCTTCAAGGGGGTGGAGGCCGATGATATCCGGGAACACAAGATGGAGGCCGAGTACTATAATATCAGTCAGGCAGTGGCGGTGATATTAAAAAATGGGAAATTGGAAAATCGTAGAATCGTGGCCGTGGGAACAACCACCAGCCGGGCTTTGGAGAGTTTTGGGCAGAGCGGCCAGCTGTCGGATTGGACCGAGATATTCATATACCCGCCGTATGAGTTCAAATTAGTAGATTCGATGATCACCAATTTCCATCTGCCGAAATCCACCCTGATCATGCTGGTGTCGGCCCTGGCCGGGCGGGAGAAGGTAATGAGGGCCTACCAAGAGGCAATTCAGGAAAAGTATCGTTTCTATAGCTACGGCGACGCCATGATGATAGTCTGAACCACCCCCAACCCCCTCCTTGATCAAGGAGGGGATGTAGGGGAGGTCTATTTATAAAAGAGCCATAACCCATTCAGTCCAACGAAAAGAAATGCATTTTAAATTAGAACATACTTCCGGGCGGGCCAGAAAAGGCACGATCACCACCGCCCATGGCGAGATCCCCACCCCCATCTTCATGCCGGTGGGCACCCAGGGCACGGTCAAGGCCATGACCCCGCAGGATCTTGAAGCTGCCGGGGCCCGGATCATCCTGGGCAATGCCTACCACCTCTATCTGCGGCCCGGACAGGAGCTGGTCAAAAAGGCCGGAGGCCTGCATAAGTTCATGGGCTGGGACCGGCCGATCCTGACCGATTCCGGGGGATTCCAGGTCTTCAGCCTGGCCGATCTAAGGAAGATCAAAGAAGACGGGGTGGAGTTCCAGTCGCACCTGGACGGCTCCCATCATAAATTCACCCCCGAGAATGTGATGCAGCTGGAGGTCGACCTGGGGGCCGACATCATCATGAATTTTGACGAGTGCATTCCCTATCCCTCCACCCCTGAATATACCGAGGACTCCACCGCCCGGACCACCCGCTGGGCCAAAAGATGCCGGGAGAAATTCCTGGAACTGAAAGAAGGCGACACCGACAGCCAGGCGCTTTTCGGGATCGTCCAGGGCGGCACCCATCCGGAACTGCGCCAGCGCAGCGCCCGGGAGATGCTGGAGATAGGATTCGAGGGATATGCCATCGGCGGGCTGGCCATCGGGGAGCCCAAGGAGGCCACCTGGGAGGCCATCGAGGCCGCCAACCAGATCCTTCCTACCAATAAACCAAGGTACATGATGGGAGTGGGCTTCCCCGAGGACATCATCAAAGGCGTCTGGCTGGGGGTGGACATGTTCGACTGCGTGATCCCCACCCGCAACGCCCGGAACGGCTCCCTGTTCACCTCTTCGGGCAAACTGGCCATGAAGAACGCCGTTCATCAGAACGACCTGGGCCCGGTGGACGAAGGCTGCGACTGCTACCTGTGCCGCAACTTCAGCCGGGCCTACCTCCGGCACCTGTTCATGTCCGGAGAGATACTGGCCGCCCACCTGGCCACGGTGCACAACCTGCGGTTCTACCTGGCGATGATGGAAAATATCAGACAGGCCATATCAGATGATAAGTTTGATGAATGGAGCCGGGGATTTCTTGACAGCTATCACAGCCAGCAATGACCCTGCTGGCTTTTAAAATATTCCATCATTTATATTGCTTTTAGGGACATAATCGGTATAATGGAAGTGGTTTCACATTTCAAAGGAGATGTCGGTGGAGCTGATATTGGTCAGGCACGGCCAGACCCAATGGAACCGGGAACAGATATTCCGGGGGTCAAAGGACATAGAGCTGGACGAGACCGGGCGCCAGCAGGCCGAAGCCCTGGGAGAACGGCTGAGATCGCGCCGGATAGATGCCATCTATTCCAGCTCGCTCAAACGGGCCATGTACACCGCCGAGGCCATCGCCCGCCTGCAGGGACTGCCGGTGATGGTGGGACCCGGGCTGGTGGACATGTGCTTCGGGGAGTGGGAGGGGCTGGCCCACCAGGAGGTGAAGCAGAGGTATCCCAAGCAATACCAGGCCTGGCGGGAGAACCCCTGGAAGGCCAGGATCCCGGGGGCCAGCAACATCAAGGATATCCAGGCCCAGTCCCTGAGGGCCATCAAAGGCCTGATCGAGGACAATCTGCCGGAATCCACCGTGGCGGTGGTCACCCACCGGGTGATCCTCAAGCTGATCCTGATGAAGATGCTGAACATGGGCCCGGAGGGGTTCTGGAACATCAAGCTGTCGTCCTGCGGCCTGACCACCGTGGAATGGGACGGAAAAAGGTTCGTGCTGACCTGCCTGAACGACACCGGCCATCTGGATGATCTGAACATCAAACAAATAGATTTCTAAAAACCAAGATAATGCACAAGGGATGCTATAAAATAGAACGGCACTGGATATCGTCAGCCGACGGCAACAAAGAATGCTATCCCAGCGGTATCGCCCTGAGGAAGGCCGAGGTCCAGGTGGTGACCGGACTGTGGGACAAAGCGGTCGATCTGTATCAGCAGGTGCTGGCCGCCGCTGAGCGCCTGGGGGCAGATCACCAAAGGGCCGAAAGCCTTTTCCGACTGGGGGAGGTGTTCAGGCTGAAGAGCGAATACCCGGCGGCATTGGAGCATTTATCAAAAGCCAAGCAGTTGTTTGAGGAGCTGAGCGAAGGGGGAGGAGCGGCCAAAGCGGCAGGCGCCATGGGCGGAGTATTTGGAGAGCAGGGAGATTATCAGCAGGCCCTGGAATGCTTTAGCGAACGAAAAGACTGGGCGGAAAAAACCGGGGATAAAATGGAGCTGGGGATAGCCTGGGGCAACCTGGGGGTGATCTATGCCGAGCAGAAGATGCTGGACCGGGCCCTGGAATGCTACCGGCAGCAAAAGAAGCTGGCCGAAGAGACCGGCGACCTGTTGGGAGTTTCGCTGGCCGAGGGGAATTCCGGCAATATGTACCTGTACCAGGGCGAATATGATACGGCCATTGAGCATATGCAAAGGCAGATGGAGCTGGCCGCCAAGATCGGGGACAAAAGGACCCTCTGCGGCGTGACCTGCAATCTGGGGTTGTTGTTTAAGAGACAGGCCCAGCTGGAGAAATCGCTGGAATATCTGCATAAGGCGGTCCAGGCGGCTTCGGAAATAGGGTATATCCGGGTGGTTTCCGTGGCCACGGGGAATGAGGGGGTGGTCTGCCTGCAGCTTGGCCGGTGGGATCAGGCCAGACATCATCTTGAGGAGCATAAAAAACTTACCGAAGAAATGGAGGATTGTCCGGGCCAGATCATAGCACTGGTGAATCTGAGCAAACTGGAGGAGTTGGCCGGGGACCCGGACAAGCCCCAAAGCCTTTTGCGCGCCGCCCTGGAGATTGCCGGCAAAAGCAAGCTGACCAACCTGAGGGTGATCATTTTAAACACCCTGGCAGAACTTTTATTGGAACAAAATAATCCCGCCGAAGCTTCCAATTTGCTCCGGCAGGCAGCATCGTTGAACCGGGAACAGGAGGATCCCGAGCAGACAGCCGTGATGGGATTTTTGTCTTTATTGCTGGAACTGGAACAGGGGGAAGCTTCGGCACTCAAGGGATTAAAAGAACTGGCTGAAAGTGAAGCATCGGAATCCATCAAAATGGGGGCCTGCATCGGGCTTTACCGGCATACCGGCGATAACGATTACCTTGAGGCGGCCGGAGAGCTTTCGGAAAAGTTGTATGCCCAGACCCGGGATGTGGAATACAAGATAAGGATGGACCGGCTGCGGGCCAGGAAACCAGTCAAGACGAGAGAGTATACATGAAAAAAACCGAGATCCCCGTCCGCGGGATGCATTGCGCCTCCTGCGTCAATAACCTCGAACAGCATCTGAAAAAGCTCGGAGGGATAGTTTCGGCCAGCGCCAACCTGGCCGCCGAGAAGGCCTTCATCGAATACGATGAGGGGCAGATCGATGTCGCCGGGATAGTCAAGGCCGTCAGCGATGCGGGCTATCAGGTCCCAGTCCAGAAGCTCTCCCTGCCGGTGGGCGGGATGCACTGCGCCTCCTGCGTGCTTAACGTGGAGAAGTCCTTGAAGAAAAGCCCGGGGGTGGTATCGGCCAGCGTCAATCTGGCCACCGAGCAGGCCGACATCTCATATCTTCCGGAGATGACCAGCCGGGATAAAATAAAGACCGCCATCACCGAAGCCGGATACCAGGTGTCGGAAGGATCCGCCAAATCCGAAAATGTGCCAGTTGCTCCGGCGGTCTCATTGGATGTCCGGCGGGAGGAATATTACCGGTCGCTTAAGCGAAGGTTTCTGTTCGCCCTGATATTTGCCGTTCCGGTCTTCCTGGGCGGGATGCACATGTTCCTGCCATTCCTTCCCGGCTGGCTGCATGATCCCTACATCATGCTGGGCCTGGCGGCCCCGGTCCAGATATTCTCCGGCTGGCCGTTCTACCAGGGTTTGTGGGCCTCCATAAAACGGCGCAATGCCGATATGAATACCTTGGTGGCGGTGGGGACCACCGCCGCCTTCGGCTACAGCCTGGCGGCCACCTTCTGGCCGGAATTCTTCGCCGGTGCGGGACGGGAGCCGGCCTACTATTACGATTCGGCGGCGGTGATCATCACCCTGATCCTGCTGGGCCGAATGCTGGAGGCCAAAGCCCGGGGCCGGACCTCGGAGGCCATCAAGCGGCTGGTCGGCCTGCAGGCCAGGACCGCCCGGGTGGCCAGGGATGGCAATGAGATCGAAGTGCCGCTGGATCAGCTTATAGTCGGGGATATCATCATTGTCCGGCCGGGGGAGAGGATCGCCGCCGACGGGGTCATCACCCAGGGGTATTCCACCATCGACGAATCGATGATCACCGGGGAGAGCATTCCGGCTGACAAAAACATCGGCGACCAGGTCATGGGCGGCACCATCAACAAGACCGGAGCCTTTCGCTTCAGGGCATCAAAGATCGGGCGGGATACCATGCTGGCCCGGATCATCAGACTGGTGGAGGAGGCCCAGGGCAGCAAGGCTCCGATCCAGAGGCTGGCCGACCGGATCGCCGCCATCTTCGTCCCGGTAGTGATGGCGGTGGCCGCCGCCACCTTTGTCGCCTGGCTGATCTGGGGGCCGTCGTTCAATATGGCCCTGATCAACGCGGTGGCGGTGCTGGTGATCGCCTGCCCCTGCGCCCTGGGGCTGGCCACCCCCACCGCCATCATGGCCGGCACCGGACGGGGGGCCGAGCTGGGGATACTGATCCGGCGGGGCGAGGTGCTGGAACAGGCGGGCCGCATCACCAGCATTCTGTTCGACAAGACCGGGACCCTGACCTCAGGGAAAATAGCCGTCACCAATGTGGCGGTGATGCCGGAATTCAATGAGGACGAACTGCTGGCCCTGGCTGCTTCGGCCGAAAGTTCATCCGAGCATCCCATCGGCCAGGCCATAATGGATTACGCCCGGCTGAAAAAAATATCATTGTTGGAAGTTTTAGATTTCAAGGCTTTGCCAGGCTCCGGCCTCAGCTGCCGGGTGGGCGGGCGGATGGTGGAGGTCGGCCACCGGCAGATGATGGAGCAGAAAGGCATCGGCTACACCAAGCTGGAAAAACTGGCCGGACGCCTGCAGCAGGAGGGCAAGACGGTGGTCTATGTTGCCATAGATTCCCGGCCGGCCGGGATCATCGCGGTGGCCGACACCCTGCGGGAGAATGCCGTCCGGGTCATCGCCGACCTTAAGGGCCTGGGTCTGAGGACCGCCATGATCACCGGGGACCACCGGGAGGCGGCCATAAACATCGCCGGACAGCTGGGGATCGACCAGGTGCTGGCCGAAGTTCTACCCGGCGATAAGGCAGCCGAAGTCAAAAAGCTGCAAGCCGCCGGGCAAAAGGTGGCCATGGTGGGCGACGGGATCAACGACGCTCCGGCCCTGGCCCAGGCCGACATCGGGATAGCCATGGGCCGGGGCACCGACGTGGCCATCGAGTCGGCCGACATCATCCTGATCAGTGATAATCTGGAACTGATAGCCGGATCGCTGAAGCTTTCTAAGGCCACCCTGAGGGTGATCAAGCAGAATCTTTTCTGGGCCTTCTTCTACAACGTCATCGGGATACCGGTGGCCGCCGGGGCGCTGTATCCCCTCTGGGGGATACTGCTCAATCCCATGCTGGCGGCGCTGGCCATGGCCTTCTCCTCGGTCAGCGTGGTGAGCAACAGCCTTAGGCTGAGAAAGTGGAAATAATAAAAACAGGTTGCACATCCAATGGTTAGGCCGGATGTTACTTTCTTGTGACCAAGAAAGTAACCAAAGAAGTCTTTGCCGCCCAGTTCCGCGGATAGCAAGGCTTACGCCCCGGCATTCATTGAACCAGAACAAGCAGGAGGCACATGACGCAATGACTGCTTTTTCGGGGCTGAAGCATAGCCGCTCCGCTGAAGGCGGGAACCCACCTCCGGGTCGCATCAGCGCTGCTGTCCGGCTAAAAGCTGCCGTGAAAAATGTTTTGCCTGCGGGTGCCTAATTTCGTGATCAAGACATTTAGGCAGCTGGCTATAAAAACTACCAGGCAGCGGTGCAGCGACAGTTCTTCCGCCACCGCAGGTAAATCCATATAGGCGGATCCGCCTTTGGCGTGACTTTGTAGCTTTCTCTTCAAAGAGAAAGCGGAGAAAGGATAATTTTACGGAAACGGGAAATAATCTGAAGAGTCTTATTGCGGCGCTGGCCATGGCCTTCTCCTCGGTCAGCGTGGTGAGCAACAGCCTGAGGCTGAGAAAGTGGAGGCCCTAAGAAGGTTTGAAATATTGAGTATGTCATTCCAGACTTGATCGGGAATCCACCAGAGATATGGATTCCTGCTCCCCGCCTTTGCGAGGACAAGCTTCGCAGGAATGACATACCGTGTTTATATCTTTTGGGATTTATATTAAAAGCAAAAATAGTGTTTAAGGAGGCTGACATGAAAAAACTCTTATTGACTATCACTGCCCTGCTGGGCCTGGTCTCTCTGGCCGCGGCCCAGACCGATTCGGGAGCCGTCTACATCCAGATGGCCAACACCAGCTACGGGCAGAAGCTGTACCGGCAGTCCATCGAAGATTACCAGGCGGCATTAAGATTCCGGCCGGGGCATACCACGGTGATCTACAACATCGCCTGCAATTACAGCCTGCTGGGCGATGAAAAGCAGGCGCTGGCCTGGCTCAACCAGGCCATCGACGCCGGGATGTACAATTTTGATCAGGACGAGGATTTTAACAACATCCGCAAATCCAAGGGCTATAAAAAGGCCCTGGCCCGGTCGGCAAAATTAATGGAAAAGATAAAGGGCCGCACCAACCAGCCGGTGGTGCTGCTGCCCGAGGGGTTCGATCCGGGGAAAAAATATCCCCTGCTGATAGCCATGCACGGCTTCGGAGGAGAGCCGGTGAACTTCTCCAAGGCCTTCAAAGCGGCCGGCAGCAAGAAGGGCTACATCGTCTGCTGTCCCTACGCACCCGAGGTGATGGGCAAGAACAGCTTCAACTGGGGGGAGTGGGAGCAGGCCGACCGGCGGATCATGGAGACCATCGCCTTGCTGAAGGCCAAGTATCAAATAGACGAAAAGCGGATGATCATCGCCGGCTTCTCCCAGGGCGGGTATTACAGCTACTACCTGGGCCTGAAGCATCCCGACATCTTCATCGGCTCCATTCCCATCGGTCCGGGCTACGGGACCGAACTGGATCCCCTGATGGCCGAAGCCGCCAAAAATAAGATCATATTTTATGTGCTGATGGGCGAGCTGGAGCCGGAGGAAAGGATAGAGAAGAATATCCAGGCCATCAGGCAGTTCACCAAGGCCGGGATCACCGCCAGCTTCAATTTCTTCTCCGGGGTGGGGCATGCCCTGCCGGGGGATGCGAACTTCGAGCTGGTCCGGGCCATAGAGTGGATAGAGAAGTATTGAGGGGCTATGCCACAAAGACACAAAGGCACAGAGCGACTTATGGTTCTAGTCATTGCGAGAAGACATCTGCGCCTGACGGATGAAGCAATCCAAGTTTTTGGATCGCTTCGCCTAGGCTACCTTATTTGACCACTTCCAGTGCCGTAGCTTCAGCGAAGGCACTCGCATGTTTGATATCGGGCATTACTCGCGATGACGTAGGCCGCGGATATTTTATTGCGAATTCACTTGCATTATCATGGGGCGGGGTGTATATTTCATAAAGGCACATGGCAAAACATATAAATTCAAAAGCCATGTGCAAATGTCCTAAAAATCATTAAATAGGAGATATCAAGCATGTTTAAACCTTTCATCTCTTTTATGATGGCGATGGGCCTCGCTTTAACGGGGGCGGTTCTTAATGCCCAGGAATTCCCGGTTGCCGTAGGAAGGGATTCCACCATTGGGTCGTGCGCGGTCTATGGGGGCGAGAACGGAATTATAACCATTTTGGGAGATACCTTGGATCAGAGCAATGTCACCGCCCAGCTGATCGGGTACCCGGATAGCCTGATCGGGGCCAGGATCTCGATCGGCCGGCAGGCCGAATTCCCCGGGGCGCTGACGGCCTTCGACGGGACCAACTATCTGCTGGCCTGGCGGGAGAGCGACAATTCCCTCAACGGCCAGTTCATCAGCACCTCGGGCGGATTGGTGGGAAGCTATTTTACCATCGCGGCAAACGCATCCCTGATGCATCCCGGCGACTTCGGCCTGGCCTTCAACGACACCTCTTATATGGTGCTATTCGTCAAGACCGACACCCTGCTTTACGGCCAGCGGGTTTCCAAGAGCGGCAGCCTGATCGGCGGGCAGATCCAGATCAGCAGCAATCTGGCCCGCGACATCTCCCTGGCTTATGACGGGGCCAATTATCTGACGGCCTGGGTCGAGGTGATCCAGGACAGCGACAAGGATATCTATGGGCAGTTCGTCGGAGGCAACGGTTCCCTGAGTGGATCCAATTTCCTGATCGACGGCGGACCGAACCTGAGCGATAATCCGACCAGCTTGGCCTTCGACGGCTCCAGGTATCTGCTGGTCTATCACGAAACGCCCGACACCGGCACCAAGTGGACCATAATGGGGCGATTCATCACCACCTCGGGGGTGCTTCAGGATTCTATTGTGGTTTGCGACTCAATCCTGGACCCCGGCATGCCCAGCATCGCTTTTGACGGGACCAATTACCTGATAACCTGGTCGCAGTACTCCATTCTGTCGCTCTTGGGAAGATTCTGGTCACCGGCTGGGATTCCGGTCGATGCTCCATTTGTAATATTCGATTACGTAGCCGGCAAGGTTCCCGTTGGAGGCTGTGGGTTCGGCGGCGGCAAGTACCTGGCCGTCGGTTCAAGGATGGATTATAATTTCACTGACGGCGATGTTTACGGAAGGTTCATTGAACCGCTGACCGGAGTGGCGGGCCGGGAAGAGCGGCCGACAGGTCGGTTTGCCTTGACCCAGAATTATCCCAATCCGGCCGATCGGCCGGCGGTGATCAGCTATCAGCTGCCCGCCAGCGTTTTTGCTGAACTGAAGGTTTACGACATGCTGGGCCGGGCGGTGAAGACGCTGGTCAGCGAACACCAGGGCGCAGGGAGCCACAGCGTTAAATTTAATCCCGGCAGCCTGGGGAACGGGGTATATTTTTATCGTTTACAGGCCGGTGGTTTTGTGGAGACGAAAAAACTGGTGTTGATGCGGTAAGCAGGATTGATATCATTTTATTAGACCTCACCCCTGCCCACTTTCGTTTGTCATTTATTATCGCCATCTCAGTGCAGGCTCTCTCCAAATAAATTTGGAGAGGGTGTTAGGTTAGGCCCGGATGGAAGGCCATCCGGGCTTATGTTTTTATTCAGCGATACCATTCCGCCAAAGGCGGACAGGAAATAATATCGCTGGTAATTCAACAAGGCTTTGCCGAAGCCTATTGGCAGAGGCCGCAACTGCGGCCTTGTGCGCCTTCGCCGTAGCTACGGCGCTTGAAATTGCCAACAATACAAGCGTAGGCGAATGATACCAAGCGATAGGCTTCCTCCTACGCTTTGGCTGCGGCGGATAAATTAGCCTATCGCTAAAACACAAAACCTGATAAAACCATTTATGAAATTTCTTCTTGATTTTGCCTGGGGCGGGGTGTATAGTTGATACTGTAAACACTAAATATATCGGTGATGAAATGAATCTTAAATATTTTGCCTTATTCATTTTTCTTATCGCCCATGCCGCCCTGGCCGGACCCAGGCCCACCGTGGCCATCATGGATCTGCAATGCCAGGGCCTTTCTGCTGCCGATGCTGTCATAGTAACCGACCGCCTCCTCTCGGAGCTGGGCAAGGCCGGGACTTACGACATCGTAGAGCGCACCAAGCGCGATGAGATATTAAAAGAACAGGGTTTTACCATGACCGGGGCCTGCGACCAGACCAGCTGTCTGATCGAGGCCGGCAAGATGCTGTCGGCTTCCAAGATGGTGGGCGGCAGTATAGGCAAGTTCGGGCAGGCCTGGGTGGTGAATTTAAGGCTGGTGGACGTTACCACCGGAAAGATAGATAAGACGGTGGACCGGGATTTTAACGGGCCGCAGGAGAGCCTGCTACTTTTAATGCGGGAGGCGGCCGGGGAACTGGTGGACAAGGATATTTTATTGCCCGAGGAAAAAGCCCTGCTGGAAAAGGGGCGCAAGGACATTGAAAAGATAGAAACGGAATACGCCCAGTCTCAGCAACAAAACCAAACTTTTGAACAGGAAAAGATCTCCGAGGCCGAGGCCAGACGGCGGCAGGAGGAGGCATACAAGGCCAGGCTTTACGCCCAGAAACAGGAGGAGGAACGACGGATAAGGCTTAAGGCGCTGGAGAAGGAGAACGAACAGAAGAAAGGGGAATACCGGAAGCAGTTGAAGGAAAAGGCCAAGCAGGACGAAAAGGAACGCCGGGAACGGCTGATGGCCCTGGGCTACATTAAGCCCTACCGGGGCACGGCCAAGGCTTTTATGTGGTCGGGGGTTGGTTTGACCGCTGGGGCCGGAGTGCTGAAGATACTTGCCAATAAGGAATACGACAAATACCAAAGCGCGGAACTGACCGCCGATGCCGTGGAGGCCCGGGACAACACCGAGAAATTAGACAAGTTTACTTATATAACGGCCGGCACGGCCGGGGCTTGTTTTCTTACTTCGGGGATTTTATATTTGGTTGGCAATAAAAAGCCGATGAGCCTGACGGAAAATGGTCCGGAATTGGACCTATATTTTACTGACCGCCCCCTAACCCCCTCCCGTGAGGAGGGGGAACAGGAAGCCCCTTCCCTTGCGGGGAAGGGGGTGCCTGCACGCCGTAGCCTTTGCGAAGGCGTGGGGTTAGGTCTGACCTGGAGGTTTTAGCAATGAAAAAATATATTGCCCAATTATCTGTTATCTGTGTGCTGTTATCTATTGTGGGTTGCGGGAGGAAGTGGAATAATCCAGTGGAATCTGCTGTGCCATTGCCGGGGGTGCCCGGTTTAATTTCACCTGCCAATAATGCATGGATTTGGAATGCACAAGATACGATTACATTTACATGGTCTAAAGTTGATGGTGCGACAAAATATAAATTACGGCTGAGTAATTATTCAACCATATCTGATTCATTTGTTGCAATTGAAATAGCGGACACGTTTTATAATTGGGTAGATACTAATAAGTTAGGTAAAATTTATTGGCAGGTAAAGGCGTGGAATCCGATCAATGAATGGAAACCAAGTTTAATAAATGTATTTGAAAAAGGTCCATATGTAATTGGAAAAACATTTACCACATATTATGGTGGAGAACCCAATTGCCAAATTATTTATAATAATTACACGTATTTTTTTTATAATACAGAAATTGCCATTTACGATATATCTAATTACAACACACCGCTCCATATAAAAAATGTTATTTATCCCAGAGGTAATTCAACCGGGTTAAAGGCAATTTTAGCAAATAATTTGTTATATATACTTGTTGCTGGTGATGGTTTAAGCATTGCATCATTAACAGATCCATTAAACCCAACAGAAATAGGCTATGTAACTAATTGTACACAAATAGATGTGCCAAGAAATATTGGCATTGCCGTTCGTGATACTATAGCGTATGTTGCCAATTTCTATAATGGTCTATTTCTTATTAATATCAAAGACCCAAATAATCCAACCAATGTGTCTTCTTGCAATATTGGAAAATATTCATATGATGTAACTATATCAGGTAATTATGCATATATAGCAAAACAAGATTCTGGAATAACTGTTGTTGATATTAGTGATCCAGTAATGCCCGTTGTTGTAAATAACATTAGTTGTCCAAGAACAATATTTCACACTTTTGCGAATTCTAATATATTATATGCATCATATTATAAGTTCTCTTTAGCAAATCCAATATATCCCGAAATAATGTTAGAAGACATTGCTTTCTGGTTTCACAAATTAAGAATGGGCGGGGGTATATTATTTGGCGGTATGTATGTTTATCAAGAGAATAATATTACTAAAATTGCCGAGTGTGTTAAAATTAATGGTGATACTTTAGCAAGCTTTCCGGATTTTGATATTAACAGCAATTACCAGTATAGTTATGCCAGGTATTACAAACAGGTCAGTGGTGGGCGACAAGATATTGGAAGTGGTGTTTGTGTTTTTAAAGTTGCGCCGTTTAGTGTTACTAAATAAGCATTAAGGATATAATGAAAATGGAAAAAGATTTATATATTAGAATACTACAATTTGGAGATAAAAATCCGGAAGGTTTTAGTTATACCCAATTAATAAAGGAATGTAATATTAGAGACAAAGAGATTGACATTGTTGATAAATATTTTTCCCATGCTTATCATAACCCCTTTAAGGGCGCAAAGGGGGATCCGCCCCTTGAAACACCGTTTTTCTTATTATATGCACCCGCAAACCTTGAAGGTAAATATAAAGACGAAAAAATAAAATATATTTTAACGATTGAGGCAAAGTTTAAATATATTGATTACCTTGAATTAACCGAAGCAATGAAAAATGCAAAAATAGCTACACGAATTGCCATTGCCTCAATATTAATTACTTTGGCTGTTTCAATATTCACAATATTTTTTAATAAAGTAGAAATAAAAAAGCCAATAGAGATTATAAATAACAATGAAGAATCGATAAAAAGCATCAATCAAAAATTAGATACTTTGATAATGCAGACAAGAACATATAAAAAGTAAAAAGACATGGCTTGAATATAAAAATTTATTCGGTTATAATACACTCACGGTGCGGGTATTACTGCCCGCACTAATTTATTTTAGCCCGCTAAACACGCGAAAAGGCGCCAAAACATTTTAGTTTCTTTAGCGTATTTCGCGGGAAAGAATCCAACCCCTTCTCAGGAGAATCCATTTGGACCGCACCCAGGAACTGGGCCATACCCCGGTAGGCAAACTGCTGTGGAAATATTTTCTGCCGGCCATCATCGGCGTGCTGGCCAACACCCTGTACAACATCGTGGACCGGATATACATCGGGCGGGGGGTGGGGGCGCTGGCGCTGTCCGGCCTGTCGGTCACCTTTCCCATCATGATCATCGCCATGGCCTTCGGCATGCTGGTGGGCATGGGCTCGGCTTCATTGGTCTCCATCCGGCTGGGCCAGCAGAACAAGCCGGAGGCCGAGAAGATCCTGGGCAACGCCTTCACCTTGCTGATCGTCATCTCCTTCGGCATCACGGTGCTGGGGCTGGTCTTCCGGGACACCATTTTGTCCCTGTTCGGGGCCGGGCCGGACACTTTGGGCTACGCCAAGCAGTACATCACCATCATCCTGTGGGGGAACATCTTTCAGGGGCTGGGCTTCGGGATGAACAACATGATCCGGGCCGAGGGCCACGCCAAGACCGCCATGTACACCATGCTGATCGGGGCGGTGGCCAACGCCCTGCTGGACCCTCTGTTCATCTTCGTTTTTAAGATGGGAGTGGCCGGGGCGGCCATCGCCACGGTGATCTCCATGGCCATCACCAGCGCCTGGGTGCTGCTGCACTTCACCGGGAACAAAAGCGGACTGCGGCTTAAGACCGCCAATCTGCGGCTGGAAAAGAAAATAGTGCTGGGGATCTTCTCCATCGGGATGGCGCCCTTCGCCATGCAACTGGCCGGCAGCGTCATCAACGCCCTGTTCAACATCCAGCTGATAAGATACGGCGGGGACCTGGCGGTGGGGGCCATGGGGATCATCAACAGCGTGGCCATGATGGTGGTGTTCTGCGTGATCGCCATCAACATGGCCTCCCAGCCCATCATCGGCTTCAACTACGGGGCCAAGCAATACCACAGGGTCAAGCGCACCCTCAAGCTGGCCCTGATCGCGGCCACCGGCATCACCGTAAGCGGTTGGCTGGCGGTGGAGATATTCCCCGGGGCCATCATTTCGCTGTTCAACACCAGCGATCCCGGACTGCTGGCCATAGGGGTCAGGGGGATGAGGATCCTGCTGTTCATGTTCCCGGTGGTGGGCTTCCAGGTGGTGGGCTCCAACTTCTTCCAGGCCATCGGCAAGGCCAGAATCTCCATGTTCCTCAACCTGCTGCGCCAGGTGATCGTGCTGATACCGATGGTGCTGATCCTGCCGCCGCTTTTAAAGATCGACGGGGTGTGGCTGTCCGGGCCGCTGGCGGATTTAATCGCGGCCTCCATCACCGCGGTGATGATCCTGAGGGAGGTGAAAAAGCTGAACCGGAAAAGCGGTGCTTGATAATTTACCGCGAAGACGCGAAGCCCACAAAGAAAAATTATAAAAATCTTGGCGCACTTGGCGCCTTCCGCTTACGCTTTATATCGGCTTCCTCGAGTGCCATAGCTACAGCGGAGGCACTGACGGTTCAAAAAGCAATTGCAATTAATATCAATAAGATCAGCGTTCATCAGCGTTCTATACAGTTGCGTTCAATGAAAAGGCTGAACGGTAAAATTCGTTAAAATATAGTTTGATTTTAGAAATGGCATCAACTATAATTAGCACAGTAAATAGGGTCATTATTTAATTATAATGACCCTTTCTATTGGCTGGTCAAACAGGAGAAGATAATGAAGAAATTGGTGGTTATTCTTGTTGGATTATTTTGCGTCAATATTTCTACTGCCAGCGATGTCCGGGTAAAAGGGCTGGGGGGCAGCACCATCATCGAAGATTTAGAAAACGATATCTATGATAATCCGGCATTAATGTCAGGCATGCAATATGATTTTGCGGCTTTGGGTTTCAGCAACAGTTTAACCAGCAACGAGACTTTCTATGTTCTTGACAGCATCTGCCAGTATTATAAAACTTCCAGAAATTCACCAACGATAGATATAAAGGCTGGTTTGAATGACAGAAAGACAACTAATATTGCAATAAGTTATACCGAAAATATCAACATTAATGATTCCTCAAGAATCAACTATGGAATCATCAATCTTGGATTGGCACAAAAGGCAGGCAGGTTCGGCTACGGTTTCGGTTATGACCGATCATTCAATGTTAATAATAATTGGTATGGTGTCAAAGCCGGGATATCAAACATGGACAGCCTGAATAACCTGGCGTTTCTCGTAAATTATTATAAAAGAAATTATGGGGAGACATATCTTATAGAATTGAAATGGCGTTCCATTCGCAGCAAAAACAGGACCCTTTGTTTAAAAGGCGGGTTGAGCCAGCCTTTAGGACATCGCGGGAATTATTTCCGTCTGGGGGTTGGTATGGCCTATTATCTAAGGCTATTAAGAACCAGAATAATATTTGATATTTACGAAGGTATTGATCTGGATATGAGCGAATATATTTCGCTTATTGGTGACGGGCATTTGGCATTAGAGACATATATATTATCCCCATGGACGGTACGTTGTGGAACGGATGGACCGGTGCTGGATCTGGGCACAACAGTTAAAATCAACGAAAAAATAAAAATCGAATATTCCTTTGAAACGGAAAACCACACAACTTATAAACGGGTAGATACTCTTTACGTTAATAATAGAACCGAATCAAAAACCCAATGCCATTATTTAAAAGCCATTTACGCGTTTTAATAGGTTATTCTAATACTGAAACGATAAGATCTGCGTTCATCAGCGTCCGATGAGAGTATTGACTGACAAGACCATCATCGAATCATTCCTGCGCCAAAACCCCGCCCTGCACCTCTATGAGCTGGGCGACCTGGACGATTTTTTCTTTCCCTACACCACTTGGTACGGTCATGAAGAAAACGGGGAGGTAAAATCCATTGCCTTGCTGTATAATGGTACCGAGCTGCCGGTCCTTTTGGCCCTGGACCAGCCGGGATCCCCTTTCATGGAAGAGCTTCTGGCTCAGCTGGCCGGTGAATTGCCGGACAGGCTCTACTGTCATCTGACCCCGGGCCTGGAAGAGATCTTGAAAGAAAAATTTAGCTTAGAATCGCACGGCACCCACCATAAGATGGTGCTGTCCCGGCCGGAGGTTCTAAAAAATATCGATACTGCCGGGACCACGCCATTGGGTGCCTCCCACAGGGAAGAGATATCGGATTTCTACGCCGCCAGTTATCCCGACAACTGGTTCGATGCCCGGATGCTGGAGACCGGACAGTACTTCGGCCTGCGTAAAGAAGGCCGTCTGGCGAGCATCGCCGGGATTCACGTCTATTCGCAGCAGTACAAAGTGGCGGCGCTGGGGAACATCGCCACCTGGCCGGAACTGCGGGGCCAGGGGCTGGGGACAAAGGCCACCGCCGCGCTGTGCCAGAATCTTTTGCAGACGGTCGATGTCATCGGGCTCAACGTCAAGGCCGACAATGCCGGGGCCATCAGATGCTACCGAAGGCTGGGCTTCGAGACCTGCGGGGAGTACGGGGAATTCATGGCCTACCGCACCTGATCATAAGGCTTTACAAAAATATCCTTTCGGTGTATAATTATTTCTGATCAATTATAAGAACAGCCAAGACCCCCCATGCTAGCGGGGCCTTGGCCTTTCGGCGTTTACGGTTCGGGAACGCTGCCCACGAAATACACGAAAAACACAAAAAATTAACCAAGAATATTTTCACACAAAGCATGCACTGAGCTTGTCGAAGTGACACAGAGGCACAAAGAGGTAATCTTAATACCCAAGAAACCCGAAACGAACTCAGTGATCTTGGTGGCTTAGTGAGAGGTGGGTTGTTTCTCACACAAAGCATGCACTGAGCTTGTCGAAGCGACACAGGGACACGAAGGGTAATCTTAGTTCTGGTAATTACAAAATAATCTTGGTGCCTTAGTGGCTCAGTGAGAGGTTGGTTGTTTCTCACACAAAGGCACAGAGGCGCAAAGTTTAAAATCATTATAATTAGTGGTCTTGGTGTCTTAGTGAGAGATTGAAATAAGTTTAATCACAAAATATAATATGATCTGGGATAAATTTTCAAAAGCGGTCTACCACAGCCCGTCGTTCGCCAAGCTTTTTAAGCTGTATGCCTCCGATCAGAAGCTTTTCGGCCTGACCGGGCCCTGCGAGGCCGGCAAGCCGGTGATCGTCTCCGGGCTGTATGCCAAACAGCCCCGGACCCTGCTGTGGATCACCCCCGGCGACGAGGAAACCGAGCGGCAGCGGGACAATCTCTCCGTCCTGCTGGGCCCGGACAACATCAGATGGTGGGCGGCCTGGGACATCCTGCCGGGCGACCAGAAGGAGCCGGACGTGGAGCTGGTGGGCAGCCGGATGGAATGCCTCCAGGCCCTGTCGTCCAGACAGCCGGCGGTGATCCTGGCCTCGGCCCGGGCGGTCATCCAGCGCACCGTCAACCCGGCCGAGTTCGGCCAGCGGAGGATAGACCTTTCTTTGGGCATGAAGATCGATCGGGAGGAGCTGCTGGCCCGGCTGATAGACTCCGGCTATGAGCGCCAGCCGGCCGTGTCGGGCATCGGGGACATCAGCCTGCGGGGCTCCATCATCGACATCGCCAGCTTCAGCGAGGAGGGGCCGGTCAGGCTGGAGCTGGACGACGACATCCTGGTCTCGCTGCGCCGCTTCAGCCTGCTGGACCAGCGCTCCACCGCCCGGCTGGAACGGGCCACCATCCTGCCCCGGATGGAGGTCTCCCAAAGGACCGCCTTGCTGCTGGAGCACCTGCCGGAGAATTGTTTGGTGATCATGGACGAGCCGGGGGAGATCTCCTCCGAATGGGCCGAGCTGTCCGAGGAGTACCGGGACATGGTCAACGATAACCGATTCGCCTCCGGCGAACAGTTCCGGCGGGGGCTAGCAACTTTCAGCCGACTGCTGGCGACCTCCGGGGCCGGCTTCGGGATGTCCGAGGAGAGGTCGCCCGAGGAGATCGTCCGCATCGGCATCCAGCCGGTGGAGCCCTTCATGTCCAATCTGGACCTGCTGGGGGCCAGGATCGAGAAACTGCACCAGGAGAACTTTCAGATCTTTCTGCTGTGCGACAACCAGGGACAGCAGGAGCGCCTGAACGAGATCATCGACGGCCAGAGCCGGGCAAGGGTCGCCGAGATCACGGTGGCCGGGCTGCACAGCGGCTTCGTCTTTCCCGAGGCCCTTTTGTGCGCCGTCACCGAGCGGGAGATCTTCGCCCGGGAGAAACGGAGAAGGGCCCGAAGGTTCTTCAAGGGGGGCGGGGCCATCCGCAGCCTGGAGGCCCTGAGGAAGGGCGATTTCATGGTGCACGTGGACCACGGCATCTGCCAGTATCAGGGTCTGAGCAATCTTAACATTGAGGGCCGGCAGACCGAGTGCCTGCTGCTGATCTTCCGGGACGGCGACAAGCTGTACCTGCCGGTGGACCAGCTGAAAAGGGTCCAGAAATACTCGGCCGAGGAGGGCCAACACCCCAACCTCTCCAAGCTGGGCTCGGCGGCCTGGGAGGAGACCAAGGCCCGGGCCAAGCGCTCGGCCCATGACATGGCCAAGGAACTGCTGGTCCTGTATGCGGCGCGAAAATCCCAGCCGGGGATAAGCTTCTCGCCCGACACCCTGTGGCAGAAGGAGCTGGAGGCCTCCTTCATCTACCAGGAGACGCCCGACCAGCTGAGGGCCATCGGGGAGATCAAGGCCGACATGGAGAGCGACAAGCCCATGGACCGCCTGCTGTGCGGCGACGTGGGCTACGGCAAGACCGAGGTGGCCATCCGGGCGGCCTTCAAGGCGGTGATGGACGGCCGCCAGGCGGCGGTGCTGGTGCCCACCACGGTGCTGGCCGAACAGCATTACCAGACCTTCCGGGAGCGGCTGGCCGACTACCCGGTGAAGGTGGAGATGCTGTCCCGCTTCCGCAAGCACGGCGACCAGAAGAAGGTCATCAAAGCGGTGGCCGCCGGCGAGGTGGACATCGTCATCGGCACCCACCGCCTGATCCAGAAGGACGTCCAGTTCAAAAAGCTGGGCCTGCTGGTGGTGGACGAGGAACAGCGCTTCGGGGTGGCCCACAAGGAGAAGCTCAAACAGCTGTTCAAGGCGGTGGACGTGCTGACCATGACCGCCACCCCCATCCCCCGGACCCTGCACATGTCATTGCTGGGGGCCCGGGACATCTCCAACATCGAGACCCCGCCCAAGGACCGGCTGGCGGTGATCACCGAGGTGTCATTATGGAACGCCGACCGGATCAAAGAGGCCATCCTGCGGGAGGTGGACCGGGGCGGCCAGGTTTTCTTCCTGCACAACCGGGTGCAGTCCATCGCCGCCATGACCGCCTATATCGCCAGTCTGGTGCCGGGGGCCGAGGTGGCCCTGGCCCACGGTCAAATGGAGGAGCGGGAGCTGGAGCGGGTGATGCTGGCCTTCGCCGCCAAGCGCTACGACGTGCTGGTGGCCACCACCATCATCGAGTCGGGCCTGGACATGCCCAACGTCAACACCATCATCATCAACCGGGCAGATAAGTTCGGCCTGGCCCAGCTGTACCAGCTGCGGGGGCGGGTGGGGCGCTCCAACAAGCGGGCCTTCGCCCACCTGATCATTCCCAAGGGGGGGCGGATCAACGAAATTGCCCGCAAGCGGCTGAGGGTGATCGAGGAGCTGTCCGAGCTCGGCTCCGGTTTCCAGCTGGCCCTGCGGGACCTGGAGATCAGGGGGGCCGGGAACCTTCTGGGGCGGGAGCAGCACGGCAACATGATCGCGGTGGGCTTCGAGCTCTACTGCCAGCTGCTGGAGGAGGCGGTCCGGGAGCTGAAAGGCCTGCCGGCGGTGCCCCAGATCGACGTCAAGGTGGAGATCCCGGGGAGGGCTTTGATCCCGCAGGATTATGTGGAGGATCCCAACGAGAGGATCAACCTCTACCGCCAGCTGAACAGGATCGGCGATATGGAAAAATTCGACAGGATCCGCGAGGAGATGTCCGACCGCTTCGGCCCGCCGCCGGAGGAGGTCAGCCGTCTTATCGAGGCGGCCCGGCTCCGGCTGGGGGCGGCCAGCCTGGGCGCGGTCCGGATAAAATGGGAGGGGTCAAAACTGGAGGTCTGGTGGCCGGAGGACCGCAATCCCTCCCGGGAGAAGCTGGAAAAACTGGTCCGGACCATCCGCCAGCCCCTGGAGTTCATCGCCGCAAAAAATTTCTGCGCCAGGATAGCCCTGGGCAGCCGGCCGGATATATCGGCCGTTTCCGGGGAGCTTTTCGCCGCCGGAAATTGAAAACTTCCAGCAATCCCACTTAGGTTGCCAGGGGTTGACAAAGCGGGGTTTAAGGGCTATATTTACTTATGTTAGCTGATATGAAAGTATGGCACCATGATGAAGGCATTATACTTGTAAGCCCGATTATGTAGCGGCACTTATCCCTCAACTTGTGTTGCTTCGAAGTTCCCCTTCAAATGCTAACAAGACTGTCGGTATCAGGGCAGGCTCTCGGGATGACATTGCTATGTCCCCCTGAGGAAGCTATTATGTCTGACAGTCTGAATGGGTGCGGGAGTTTATTCCTCAATTATTTAAAAAATTATTGAACAACTCATTATGATCTGCGATCTGTGCAAAAAAAACCAGGCGGTGATGCGCTACACCGAAGTGCGGGACAGCCGGAACACCGACTACAACCTGTGCCGGGAATGCGCCGAGCTCAAGGGCCTGGCCAAAAGCCTGAACCTGGCCCTGTCCTCCCTGGGGGACATGCTGGCCGGGATGATCCGCGATATCGGCGCTGAGCAGGATGACGATAATCAGGCCCAATGCCCCCAATGCGGGCTGGCCCTGACCGATTTCAAAAAACTGGGCCGGCTGGGCTGCCCCGGCTGCTATCAGGTGTTCAACGCCAGCCTCAAACCACTGGTCAGGCAGATACACGGCCTCAACGATCATCTGGGCAAGGCCGCCCCGGCCTCCGGTGAGATCAAAGCCGCCCCCTCCGAAAACCGGGTGGAGCGGCTTAAGCTGGACCTGCAGGCAGCGGTGCTCAAAGAGGAATACGAGAGGGCGGCAGCCTTGCGCGACCAGATCAAACAATTGGAGACCAGCGGGGCCAAATGAACCTTCCCGACAACGGCATACAGGGCCTGATCGGCCAGGAGGCCGGATGGCTTAAACCTTCGGACAGCGATCCCGGAGTGGTGATCTCCAGCCGGGTCCGGCTGGCCCGCAATCTGGCGGAGCATCTTTTTCCCGGCCGCTCCGGGCAGGCTGAGCGCAGCCTGGTCCGGGAGGAGGTCAGAAAAGCTTCGTCAGCGGTTAATTATTTCGGCGGTGCGGCCTTTTTCGACCTGGATATCCTGAACCAGCTCGACAGGACCGCCCTGTGGGAGCGCCGGCTGATCAGCTCGGACCTGATGGACAAAAAGAACGGGGCCGGGGTGCTGGTGGGAAGGGACCAGTCGCTGGACCTGATGATCAACGAGGAGGACCACATCCGGATGCAGAGCCTGCTGCCGGGCCTGGATCTGATCGAGGCCTTCCGGATAGTCGACCAGGTGGACGATCAGCTGCAGCGGAGACTGGCGATGGCCTATTCCCCGGAGTGGGGATTTCTGACCTGTTGTCCCAGCAACCTGGGGACCGGCTTAAGGGCCTCGCTGCTGATCCACCTGCCGGCCCTGGTGCGGGCCAAAAGGATAGAAAAACTTTTGAATCAAATGGAGGAGCAGGGGATCCTGGTGCGGGGCTTCTACGGCGAGGGCAGCGAGGTGGCCGGGGATATCTTCCAGATCTCCAACCGGGCCACCCTGGGCCGGAACGAATTGGAGATAATAGAGCATGTGGAGCGGGTGGGCCGCAGCCTGATGGAACAGGAAATGGAGGCCCGCCGATACATCATGGATCACGCCCGCCGGCAGACCGAGGACAACATCTGGAGGGCCTTCGGCATCCTGGCCAACGCCAGGATGCTTTCCTCCCGGGAATTTTTGGAGCTGACATCCTCCCTGCGTCTGGGCATTTTCCTGGGCCTGTTTCCCAGGATGGGGCTGAATGCCCTGAACAAACTGCTGATCACCACCCAGCCGGCCCATCTGCAGATCATGCTGGACGCCCAGCTGGAGGCCCATGAACGGGACGGGGAAAGGGCCAAAATGGTCAGGGCTATCATGGCAGATTTTATTTAAACTTTTCAAACCTCAAAACAGTCCAATATCAATAAGTAATTATCATGAAAGACAATAGATTCACCGAAAGGGCCAGAAGGGTCCTGTTCCTGGCCCGCGAGGAGGCCCGGCGCCTGCAGCATGACTACATAGGCACCGAGCATATCCTTTTGGCCGCTCTCCGGGAGGGCGAGGGGGTGGCGGTGGCGGTGCTGTTGAGCCTGGGCGTAAGCACCGAGCAGATCCGCCGTAAGGTGGAGGAGCTGATGCCCAAGGGCGGCCAGACCATCCTGATGGGCGAACTGCCATTCAACCTGTCGGCCCGCCGGGCCATGGAGCTGGCGGTGGAGGAGGCCAAAACCCTCCAGCACAATTATGTGGGCACCGAACACCTGCTGCTGGGGCTGATGGAAGATCAGGACGGCATAGCCTCCCGGGCCCTAGTGTCGTTGGGCATTAGTGCGGAGCTGATGCGCTCCGAGATCATGCGCCTGCTGTCCAGCGAGCCGGGATCATCGCCGACGCCTCAATCAAACGGGCAGAGCAAGACCCCGGCCTTGGATTATTTCTGCCGGGACCTGACCCGGCTGGCCCAGGACGGCAAGCTGGACCCGGTGATCGGGCGGGGCCGGGAGATAGAAAGGGTCATCCAGATATTGTCCCGGCGCAAGAAGAACAACCCCCTGCTGATCGGCGAGGCCGGGGTGGGCAAGACCGCCATCATAGAGGGGCTGGCCCAGAAGATAATCAGCGGCGAGGTGCCGGAGCCCCTGTTGTCCAAGCGGGTGATGGCCCTGGACCTGGCCGCGGTGGTGGCCGGGACCAAGTACCGGGGGCAGTTCGAGGAGCGGATGAAAGCTTTGATGAACGAGCTGCGCCAGACCCAGGACAACATCATCTTCCTGGACGAACTGCACACCATCGTGGGGGCCGGAGGGGCCGAGGGGGCGCTGGACGCCTCCAACATGCTCAAACCCGCCCTGGCCCGGGGGGAGATGCAGTGCGTGGGGGCCACCACCCTGGACGAGTACCGCAAGCATATCGAGAAGGACGGCGCTTTGGAGCGCCGGTTCCAGAGCATCATAGTGGAGGCCCCGTCGGTGGACCAATCGCTGAAGATATTAAAGGGTCTGCAGGAAAGATACCAGGACCACCACAAGGTGAAATACAGCGATGAGGCCATTGAATCGGCGGTCCGGCTGTCCGACCGCTACATCACCGACCGCTATCTGCCGGACAAAGCCATCGACGTGCTGGACGAGGCCGGCTCGCGGGCCAGGCTGTCCACCTCCGAGCCGCCGGCCGAGATAAAATTCTTGGAGAGCCAGCTCAAGGACATAAAAGCATGCAAGGTAGAGGCGGTCAAGGGCCAGGATTATGAGAAGGCGGCCACCTTAAGGGATTCGGAGAGGAACAAGCGCCAGGAAATAGAGCGGCTGCGAGAGGCCTGGAAGAAGAGCCGCGACCTGGTGGCGGTAAAGATAACCCAGGAGGACATCGCCTATGTGATCTCCCGCTGGACCGGGATCCCCATTGTCAAGCTGGAGGAGAAAGAGTCCGCCCGCTTATTGCGGATGGAGGAGGAACTCAGGAAGCGGGTGGTGGGGCAGGACCAGGCCCTGGAGGCCGTCTCCCGGGCGGTGCGCCGCAGCCGGGCCGGCATCCGGGACACCGCCCGGCCGATGGGCTCGTTCATCTTTCTGGGCCCCACCGGGGTGGGCAAGACCGAGCTGGCCAGGGTCCTGGCTTCTTTCCTGTTCGGAGATGAGAACGCCCTGATCCGGGTGGATATGTCGGAATACATGGAGAAGTTCGCCGTCTCCCGGATGGTGGGGGCTCCTCCGGGCTACGTGGGGTACGAGGAGGGCGGCCAGCTGACCGAGAAGATCCGGCGCAAGCCCTATTCGGTGGTCCTGCTGGATGAGATAGAGAAGGCCCATCCCGACGTGTTCAACATGCTGCTGCAGGTGCTGGAGGACGGCCAGCTGACCGATTCCTACGGCCGGAAGGTAAGCTTCAAGAACGCGGTGCTGATCATGACCTCCAATCTGGGGGCCCGGGAGATCAAGAAGGGCGTCAGCCTGGGATTCCAGAATAACGACCAGCTGCTGGCCTTCGACCAGATGAAGGACAAGGTGCTGTCGGAGCTTAAAAAAACCTTCAACCCGGAATTCCTGAACCGGGTGGACGAGGTGGTGGTATTCAATTCCCTGGGCCGGCCGGAGATGGGCCGGATCGTGGACATCCTGATAGGCCAACTTTCCCTGCGGCTTAAGGAAAAGAACATCACCATCGGCATCTCGCCCCAGGCCAAGGAACTGCTGGTGGCCAGGGGATTCGATCCCACCTACGGGGCCAGGCCTTTGCGCCGCACCATCCAGAGGATGGTGGAGGACCCTCTGTCCCAGGAGATCCTGAAGGCCGATATCAGGTTCGGGAACAGGGTGCTGATAGAAGCCGAAGGTGAGGTCTTGAAATTCGTTCCCCAGTCCCCGGGAAAAATCAGGGGAGGCGTCAGGAAAAAAACTCCCCGGGCGAAGAAATGAGTCCATGACCAGGCTGGCCATAGCCAGCCTGGTCATGTTTAATTGGCGAGGTTTTCAATTGACTGCATAATCCCGGAATGTTATAATTACAAGCCGATGCCCGCCCAAGTTTTTTTGGAACAGCTAAACCCGATAACTAAAAAAGAAAGACATACATGAAGCGCTTTTTATTTCCGTCAATAGTTATGGTAATTTCGCTCTTGGTCCAGACCTTGCCGGCCAATGCCGTCATCATAGCCGACCTCAGGGTAGAGGGTGTCGAACGAATCGATCCGGAGGTGGTGCTGAACGCATCGGGGATACTGCCGGGCGACCAGCTGAACGACAACAACATCTCCGAAGCGGTGAAGAAGATATACCAACTGGGTTATTTCACCGAGGTGGCGGTGGCCAAAGATTCGACCGAGAGCGGATATCTGCTGGTATTTTCAGTGACGGAAAAAGCCATCGTGGAAAGGATAGAATTCCTGGGCAATAAGAAGATCAAATCAGATCAGCTGGAGGAAAAGATCGCCCTCAAGCCCGGCAGTTTTCTGGATCCTCAGTACCTGGCCCAATCCAAGGATACCATCCGGGCCCTGTACATGGAGAAGGGCTACTTCAACGCCCAGGTTGAGGATACCCTGATAGAGTCGGGCAGCCGCTATGCGGTCCGTTTCAAGATCGAGGAGGGCAAGAAGATCCGGGTCAAGAAGATACTGGTCAGCGGCAACCAGGCCCTGTCAGACGGGGCCGTCATCAAAGCCATGAAGACCAAGCCCCGGGGCTGGACATTGGTCTGGAAGGTGATCCCCTGGTTCCGCAGCGGATCCTTCAACCAGGACACCCTGACCCAGGACCTGGACCGGGTGACCCGGCTGTACAAGAACCACGGCCATCTGGAGATAGCCGCCAGGCAGGATTCTCTGTCCTACAACCGGAAGATGGACCGAGTGGACATCCACCTGGAGGTGGCCGAAGGGCCGGAGTTCAAGATTGGCCGGGTGGAGTTCTCCGGCAACGACAAGATCGATACCAAGAGGCTCCACCGGATGACCGAGCTGAAGCCGGAAAAGATCTTCCGGATAGACGACGCCGACAAGACCCTGGAGAACCTGTTCTCCATCTACACCGAGGAGGGCTACATCTACTGCCACATCGAGCCCTTCCAGGACCTGCGGGATTCCACGGTGGACATCACCTATAACATCATCGAGAACAAACCGGCCTATGTCAACAAGGTGATCATCTCCGGCAACACCAAGACCCGGGAGAAGGTGATCCGCCGGGTGCTGACCGTCAAGCCGGGCGAGCTGTTCCGGCGTTCCAAGGTGATGCGCAGCCAGCGGGAGATCTTCACCTTGGGCTATTTCGAGGACGTCCAGCTGAACTACCAGCCGGCCGACACCCTGGGCAACATCGACCTGATCTTTGACGTCAAGGAGAAGACGGTGGGCCAGTTCCAGATCGGGACCACCTACGGGGCCACCGACGGCCTGGCCGGCTTCGTGCAGATCGGGGTCCCCAATTTCCTGGGCCGGGGCCAGCAGGTGAACCTGAAGACCGAGTTCAGCAACAAGAAGTTCAACGTCGATCTGGGCTTCACCGAGCCCTGGCTGTTCGACACCCCGACCTCGGTGGGCGTCAATGTCTATCACACCCAATATACCTATTCCGAGTACACTCAGAAAAAGACCGGCGGCAGCCTGAGTCTGGGGCGCCCCATCCCCTGGCTGGATTACACCCGGGGCTACTGGTCCTACAGCCTGGAGCGGATCAATATCACGGATATGTCCGAATCTTTTGCGCAAGCCATGAGCACTCAAGCATTCCCATCCATATCATCGAGCACCTCGTTTACGCTGGTGCGGGACAGCCGTGACCGGCCCTTCAACGCCAGCCGCGGCACCCGGACGGTGGGCCTGGCCAAGTACGCCGGCGGCATCCTGGGGGGCCGGATCGATTACCAGAAATACCTGCTGGAGTACCGGCACTACCGGCCGCTGTTCTGGAAGTTGGTGGGGATGGCCCGGGCCAAGACCGGGGTGGTGGACGGCTACAGCAGCCCCTCCACGGTGCCGGCTTATGAAAGATTCCGCATCGGCGGCTCGGGGGACGACGGGGTAAGGGGCTATCCCGACCAGAGCATCAACCGGGCCACCTACGGCGGCCGGATAATGCTGATCAGCAACCTGGAGGTCAAATACAGCTTCAACCAGAGCGTCTACCTGCTGGCCTTCGCCGATGCCGGGAACACCTGGACCCAATACGACCAGATCCATCCCTCGGTGCTGTACAAGGGCGCCGGCCTGGGGGTCAGGGCCGAGGTGCCGATGCTGGGCGTCCTGGGCCTGGACTGGGGATGGGGATTCGACTGGGACAAGAACGTGCAGTCAGACAAATGGCAGCTGCATTTCCAGCTGGGGACTTCGTTTTAATCAGTAAAAAAAGGGAGAGGCGTTGGGTATGAAGATCAGATATCCCCGAGAGATATTTTTCCTGCTTCTGGCGGTCTTGTTTTTGCCGGGCAGCGCCTACAGTCAGAAGGTGGGCTACCTGGATTCCAAGGCCGTGTTCGCCCAGTACCGGGGTGCCGCCGACGTTCGGCAGGAGATGAACCGGGTCATAGAAGGCTGGAACAAGGAGATCTCGGCCAAACGCAAGATGGTAGATTCTCTGGATAAAAGCTTGGAGCTGACGGACCTGGTGATCAGCAGCGAGCGGCGCAAAGCCAAAAAAGAGGAGATAGCCCTCAGGAAACAGGAGCTGGAGGCCTTTGTAAAAGAGATCTTCGATCCGGGCGGAAAGGCCGACCAGAAGAACCGTGAGCTGTCCAAGCCCATGGCCGAGAAGATAGGGAATGTGGTCAAGCGGGTGGCCCTGGACAATAACCTGCTGATGGTGCTGGATTCATCGTCGGGACTGGTGGTCTATGCCTCCAAGGAACTGGATATCACCGAGCAGGTGCTGGAGGAGCTGGCCAAGGAGGAGGGAACGGCCGTCAAGGTTCTGCCCAGCATCGCCCTGTTTCCCGTCTGGGAGCTGGACGCCGAGGCCATCAAGAGGAAGTTCGGCAAGCAGGCTCAGGAGTTTATCTTCACTGCGCTGGAGAGGGGGCAGAAACTGAAGCCGGTGGCCAAGAAACAGGTTGAGGATATCGTAAAGGACAAGGGGCTCTCCAAGTCCGAGGTCAAGGAGGCCCGCGGCCTGGAGATGGCCAAGATACTCGATGCCAGCTATATGACCCTGGGGCAGATCACCCAGAACCTGGCCAACAATCAGATAACCATCACCATCAAGGTATACAACGTGGAGCGCGACCAGATGATAGCCGAGGAGAGCGAAAAGGTAGACGGCGAGGGCGAGCTGGTGATGGGCTGTGAAAGCCTGGCGGAAAAAATCAGCCAGAGGATATCCCAGCAATGAACGGATACCAAGCCAGCCTGCTGGCCAGGGAATGCGGGGGACAGCTGCAGGGTCCGGATGTGGAACTGACCGGCTTGGCGGGCCTGAAGGAGGCCCAGCCCGGCCAGCTCAGCTTTTTGGCCAATCCCAGTTATGCCGAATATCTGGGATCCACCAGGGCTTCCTGCATCATCGTCCCCCAAAATGTTGCGGCCCAGGGACGGACCCTGATAATTTCCGACAACCCATACTTAAGCTTCGCCAAGGCCGTGACCTTTTTTTACAATGCCGTCAAAATAAAGCCCCGTCCGGGCATCCACTCTGCCGCGATCGTCGATCCCACGGCTCACATAGACAAGAGTGCCACCATCGGGGCTTATGTGGTCATCGAGGCCGGGGCCAGAATAGGAGCCAATACGGTGATCATGCCCCTGTGCTATATCGGCCGGGAAACAATGGTGGGGGATGATTGCCTGATCTATCCCCAGGTTTCCATACGGGAGGGCTGCCGGATAGGCAACCGTATCATCATGCACGGCGGGGTGGTGGTGGGTGCGGACGGCTTCGGCTACGCCAAGGACGGAGATAGATATTTCAAGATCCCCCAGGTGGGCAATGTCATTCTGGAGGACGACGTGGAGGTGGGGGCCAACACCGCCATCGACCGGGGGGCCCTGGGGCCCACCATTGTCAAACAGGGGACCAAGATAGACAATCTGGTGCAGATCGCCCACAATGTTCATATCGGAAAAGACGGAGTTGTTGCCGGACAGTCTGGGGTGGCCGGCTCAACCTTCATCGGCGACCGGGTGGTGATGGGGGGGCAGGTCGGCATCATCGGACACCTGAAGATAGGCGATGACGTTACTTTTGGCGCCCAGTCCGGGGTCCTCAAATCCATCCCCAGCAAGACCGTGGCTTCCGGTTATCCGGCCAAAAAGCATACCGAGGCCCGCCGCCGGGAGGCCAGTGTGGCCCTGCTGCCGAATTACATCAAAAAGATAAACGCCATGGAAAAAAGAATAGTTGAGCTGGAGAAGAGGCTGAAAGATAAATAGCGGGGCATCATTCCGATGACAATCCCGTGAGCAGGTGACTCCTGATGACAGGCCCCTCTCCATAAGGGGAGGGGCCTGTCTTATGAACGTGGAAAATCAATATGAAATACCTTTCAAGGAGGGACGCATGAATTTGCTTCCGTTTGCCGAACCGTACAAGACCAAGATGGTGGAGCCCATCCGCCGCACCACCCGGGCCGAGAGGGAAGAGCTGATCAAAAAAGCCGGGTACAACCTGTTCAACCTGAAAAGCGACGATGTGTTCATAGATCTTTTGACCGACTCCGGCACCGGGGCCATGAGCAGCGCCCAGTGGGCCGAGATAATGCTGGGAGATGAGTCCTACGCCGGGGCCAGCTCCTACTACAAGCTCAAAAAAACAATAGAAGAACTTCTGGGCATGCCATATTTTCTTCCCACCCACCAGGGCCGGGCGGCCGAGAATGTGCTGTTCTCCGCTTTGATGGGCATGGAGGCCCCCGACCTGGTGGTTCCCGGCAACAGCCACTTTGACACCACCAAGGGCCATATCGAATTCCGCAAGGCCCAGGCCCTGGACTGCACCATCGACCAGGCCTTCGACACCTCCTCCCAGCATCCCTTCAAGGGCAACCTGGACCTGAACAAACTGGAGGCTGTCTTCAAGAAACATCCCAAGGAGAACATCCCGCTGTGTTTGATCACAGTCACCTGCAATTCCTCGGGCGGCCAGCCGGTGTCGCTGGAGAACATCAAGGCCGTGTCGGCCATGTGCAAAAAATACGGGATCAGGTTGTTCTTCGACGCCGCCCGCTTTGCCGAGAACGCCTACTTCATCAAGCTGCGCGAGCCGGGGTATGCGGACAAAAGCATCAAGCAGATTGTGCGGGAGATGTTCGATCTGGTGGACGGATGCACCATGAGCGCCAAGAAGGACGGGATCGTCAACATCGGCGGGTTCATCGCCTTCAGGGACAAGGAATTGTTCGAGCAGGCCTGCACCTTCAACATCGTGTTCGAGGGCTACATCACCTACGGCGGGATGGCCGGCCGGGATCTGGGCGCGCTGTCGGTGGGCCTGCGCGAGGCCACCGAGTTCGATTACCTGGAGGCCCGGGTGCGCCAGGTGAGACTGCTGGGAGAAAAACTGATGTCCTGCGGCATCCCCATCCAGGAGCCGGTGGGCGGTCATGCCGTCTTCGTGGACGCCAAGAAATTTCTGCCCAACGTTCCCCAGGAGCAGCTCATAGCCCAGACCCTGGGGGTGGAGCTTTACAAGGAAGGCGGGATAAGGGGGGTGGAGATCGGAACGCTTTTGGCCGACCGGGACCCTAAAACCAGGGAGAACCGCTATCCGGCCCTGGAACTATTACGTCTGGCCATACCGCGCCGGGTCTACAGCGACAATCACATGCTGTACGTGGCCGAGTGTTTGAAGAATGTCTACGATAGAAGGAATGAGATAAAGAAGGGTTATGCCATCGTGCGCGAGGCGCCGATCATGCGGCATTTCACGGTGGAACTTAAACCGGCTTAAATATCAGGATGCCTTTTTTGACAGGAGCGCCTCCGCTGAAGCTATGGCGCTTGAAGAAGCCCGACAATAAAGCGTAAGCGGATTTACATGACTAACTGGATTTAATTAAATAAACGGATAACAAGAAAGCCCCGCTGGTAGCGGGGCTTTCTTGTTATTCATTCAGAGTTACAATGAAGCAATTAACATGACGGGCTGTATCTCTAAAGTTGTATGGTATCACCGGCAGAAAACTTAACTATTCCGAACTCATGGTGAAACCGAGCCAGGTTGGAAAGGTCTATGCAGTGCATCGGATAGATATGCTTGGGCTGTTCCTTTTTAAAATAACGGACGGTTCCTTCCACCGCTTTCGGGTCGTTCCCAAACAAATGGAACCCGCCGATCACGGCGTAAAGCTTCTGTCCGGTCACCTGCTTGGCGTATTGGCATATGTTGCAGATGCCGGAATGCGAGCAGCCGGTGATGACCACCGCGCCGTTCTTGGTCTTGATGGCCATCGCTGAATCGTCAGGCATCCGCTTCCTTTTGAACAATCCTTTTTCAAAATTATTTACCCGGGGGATCTCCCCCAGATAAAAGATACCTTGGGAAAATTCCAGCGGTTCGGCAGAGGTGATGATCCTGAAATCCGTTTTTATCTTTCGGGACTCTTTTGCCGGCAGCTGGGCGATCAATTCCGGATGAGCCACGAGTTTCTTTTTGGTCTTAAAACCATGATGTTGCAACCCGCCGACGTGATCCCAGTGGTGGTGCGACAGCACTATGAAATCCGTTCGGTTCAAATTGATCTTCAACTGTTCGGCATTGTGCCAATAAACATTGGTATGTCCAGCATCGAAGAGGATATTGACAGCACCGGCCTCTATCAATAGAGAAAGGCCCCATTCGGCCAGAATGGATCTGGAGCCGTTATGACCGGCTTGATTTTCGCAAAGTACGGATATTTTCATATTACAAGGCTACTTGTCAGCAATGACGCGGTAATTCTTATGAATATAGACGAATCCGATGAAAACGATCAGGGCCAGGATGATGAAAACGACCAGATCCCGCATCATAAATGTGGGGTCATGGTTGAAATACATCACCAACCCCATGGCGTTGACCGCTAATATCATTGTAAGGAAAAAGCCATAGAACAGGAATTGTATGGAGTAGGTGGTATTGGGCCTGGTCCATAACAGATAGACGCTGACCAATCCCAGCGGGATGGAGAATCCCAGGTCGAAGATACGCACCACCCAGAAAGCGGTGGGCGCGATGTCATAGGCCCGGGCGGTGCCGGTGGCCATGACCTCCAATACCTCCTTGACCCACATGGAGGCAAAGACCAGCAGGAAGAACGAGAACAGGACCGAATAGATGATCAGAGGCTTTTTCTTGAAGCGGCTTTCCACCTTCTTGGGAAAGATGGAAATCGAATAAAGCAGGATCAGGAGGGACGCGATCAGGATGAAAAGGAAATAGAAGGTGTACCCCTGGCTGTTGCCGGAATATTCCGGGGAGCTCCACTCCCAGCCGATGGTGTAGCTCAGCACATAGGATATCAGATAGAGCGGGGTGATGATCAAGAGATACTTTGATATTTGTTTCTTGAGGAAAAGTGTCGCCCCGCCGGCGATCAGGATGACGCTTAACAGGAACAGGTTCACCAGGTCCTGGCCGATCAGCTGATTGTTCAATATCTCCGCCGTCCTGTATTTGATCTGATGTAAAAACAGGGGGCCGTTGACCGCCAAAAAGATAAGAATGATGCCGGTCGCGATGGACAGAAGCCCCATAAAGATCCGTTCAAATGGGGTGCCAAAAGCGGTTATATTTTTGTTGTTCATGTTGTGACAGTTCCGTATATTTGAATATCAGATATAATGGCGATCCTTTATTGTCTCATCCTAAATATTTCTTGACAAATCGGCAGATCTCTTCCATGGCTTCTTTGGCCTCGGGGAACATGGGGGCGCAGGCCGGATAGCAGTGGAACAGGCCTTGGCCAACGATCAGGGTAACATCAACCCCGGCGGCTCTGGCCTTCTCGGCCAGCCGGGTGGAATCGCTCAATAACGTCTCGTCCCCGCCGGCGAAGATCAGCATCGGCGGCAGGCCGCGCAGGTCGCCGAACAACGGCGAGATCAAGGGATCCCTGGGGTCGTTCTCCCCGGCATAGTACCGGCTGAAGGTGGTCTGGGATTCCTTCCAGCAAAGGGTGTCCTTTTGGGCGTTGAAGGTCCAGGATTCGCCGGAGTTGCTGAGGTCGGTCCAGGGCGAGAGGGCGATGGACGCGCCGGGCAGGGGAAGCCCCTGTTCCTTAAGGGCCAGCTGGGCGGCAAAGACCAGGTTGCCGCCGCCGGAGTCGCCCATGAATATCATATTCTCCGGCTTGATGCCGTGCGCCAGCAGATACTTGTAGGCGGCCACCGAATCGTTCAATCCGGCGGGGTAGGGATGCTCCGGGGCCAGGGAATAATCGAACAACAGGGATTGTATCCGGCACTTTTTTACGAACTTGGCCACTATGCCCCGGTGGGCCCGGATGGAGCCCACCACCAGCCCGCCCCCGTGGAAATAGAGGATGGCCTTGTCCCGGGGCGCATCCTGGGGCCTCATCCATTCGGCCGACAGGCTGCCGATCATGACCGGGGCCAGGCTGAAGCCGTCCGGCAGTTTGCCGAAGAAGTCCGCCCCCCGCTCGACCTCGGCCCGCAGGGCCTGCAGGGAGGTGTCCTCGTCGACCGTGGTGGTCCTTTTCTTCTGAAATTTCAGCAGGTGCCGGTATTTAAGCAGAAAGATAAAAAAGCGGCTTTGCCAGCTGGGCATAAAATATCCTAAATGGTATATTAGAATTTTACTGTGATGCCGGCCGTCAGGTAATGGAACAGGGAAAAGGTGTACACTTTGCCACCGCCGTCGGCGCCGCCCTCCAGCATCCGGTAGCCTATCCGGAGGGTGTGGCTTTCCTTGGGGCTGTATTGAAAGGCCAGCAGAACATCCTCGGCCCGGCCGTAGGGCGACCAAAGGGCGTCGCTCTCCAGCAGTAGGCCGGCCTTCTCCGTCATCTTGTAACGGACCATCAGGTTGATCAGCGGGACCACCCCCAGGTCGGTGCGGCGGGCATAGGCGGAATCGCTCATCAGGGCTATGCCGGCGCTGCGGATCTTGGCGGTCAGCCCAGCCCCCATACTGAAACCCGCTCTATCAATCGCTGTGTAGCGGTAGGTCAACCGGTAGGAATCGAAGCGGTAGGTGGAATGAATTTCTGTGCCCTGGCGAAATATTTTCCCCTGAAAGGTGATATCCCTCTCCAGGGTCCCGCTCCCCCGGACGGTAAGGGGCGCCGCCAAGATAAAGATGCTATGTCGCCCGGCCATGGTCAAACCTCCACGGGCCCTTAAAACCACAGCGGGGGATGACACTATCTCGTCGGTCAGGGAAAATCTGGTTCCGCTGTCGCTGGGGATCTGAACGTCATTGTAACCAGTGAAGGCGGCCCCTGCTTCAACATCAATAAATCCTTGGGCGAAAAGGCCGGATCCGGTACAAAAGAAAAGGAAACCGACGAGATAAGAAACTAGAAATTTCATTTGTCCCTCCATGACTGTTTTGTAAAATTGGTATCGAGCAGGTGGCCATTCATCAACGTTTGGCATGATAGCCCCTATCCCCGTAAGGCTGGAGCTTTTCGATCCAGATCTCCTCCAGGGCCTTCAGGTCCCGGGTGTAATCGTAGCTGATGCCCTCCTTGGGCTCCAGATGATCCAGCACCTCAAAGGAAAAACCGGCCTCCCCCAGCCGGCCATAATCCTTCTGCAGTTCCGAGTTGGGATGGGAGCCGTGATTGAGGCTGAATTTCTGGCTATTGATGATGCCGGGAAGGTTCTTGGCCTTCATTAATAATATCCTGCCGTTGGCCAGATTTTTTATCTGCAAAATGCCCATCGGGGTAAGCGTTTGCTTGTATTCTTTTATCAGTTTCTTTCTGTCGGTCATCAATATCCTTATCTCTGGGTTTCCGCCGGAGTTTATACTGAATGAAATGAAGTGCGGGAATGACAATTATGTCATGGTTTGAAGTCCGGGTCGTTCAGGCTGCCGCGGTCCAGTTGTTCGAAGTTATAGTCCTTGCTCTGCATGTTCAGGTTCTGCAGACGGTGGATATCGCAGCTCTTGGCCGGCAGGTTGGCCTTGAGGAATATCTCGCTCCTGGGGCTGGGGCAGGCCGGGGTGGCCAGCAGTCCGGACTCGGTGCAGATGGTGGCCGAGACGATATCCCCCGGCACCGAAAAATCCTTGACCGGCAGGCTGTCGGTGGCCTGTTTCATAAAGGCCGCCCAGATGGGCAGGGCCAGCCCGGCCCCGGTGGCGCCTTCGGCCACGGTCTTCTTCTGATCGAAGCCCACCCACACCCCGCATACCAGGTCCGGGGTGTAGCCCACGAACCAGGTGTCGGTATAATCATTGGTGGTCCCGGTCTTGCCCCCGGCCGGGCGGGTGAATCCCAGGCTGCGGGCTGCAATCCCGGTGCCGTGGTCCACCACCGTCTTCATCATGTTGGCCATGATATAGGCGGTCTGGGGAGACAGCACCTCCTCGGCGTAGGGGTGGGTCTCCTCCAACACGGTGCCGTTCTTGTCCAGCACCTTCAGGATCATCAGCGGCTCCACCCTGATCCCGCGGTTGGCAAATACTCCGTAGGCGCTGACCATGTCTATCATGCTGATGTCGGCCGAGCCCAGGGCCAGTGACAGCACCGCCGGCAGCGGGGTCCGGATGCCCATTTTGCGGGCGTAGCTGATGACGGTGGAGGGCCCGACGCTCTGGATCAGCTTGACCGCTATCAGGTTCTTGGACAGGGCCAGCCCCCGCCGCAGCGAGGTGGGGCCGTCGAATTTGCCGTCGTAATTGCGGGGATACCATGGTTCTCCCGATCCGTCATCCTCTATCACGATGGGGGCGTCCAGGATAACGTCGCCGGGGGAAAAGCCGTTGTCGATGGCGGCGGTGTAGATGAAGGGCTTGAAGGCCGAGCCGGCCTGGCGGCGCGACTGGATGGTCCGGTTGAATTTGCTGATCAGATAATCGCGCCCCCCGATCATGGCCAGGATATGCCCGGTGTGCGGATCCAGGGCCAGCAGGGCGTCCTGGATATAGGGGGTGTTGACTATATCGGTCTCGACCTTGGGCGTTTTGAAATCCCTGCGCCGGGGAACCAGCCTGTAACGGTCCTCCAACTGTTCCAACCAGTTCTCGGAGACCTGGTTGGCGGCCTGCTGCAGCTTGATGTCCAGGGTGGTGTAGACCTGCATGGCTCCCTGGTAGATGGCGTTGGCCCCGTATTTGGCCTCCAGGTATTTGCGGACCTCCTCCACGAAATAGGGGGCGTCATTGAGCCGCAATTCGCGGGGCTTGACCACTATCTCCGTCTTTCGGGCGGAATCGGCCTGGGTCCGGGTGATAGCTTCGGTGGCCACCATGGCCTCCAGCACGGTGTTCCTTCTTTTCAAAGCCGCTTCGGGATGGGTGTAGGGGGTGTATATCGATGGGCCGCGCGGCATCCCGGCCAACATGGCCGCCTGGGGCAGTGTCAAACTGTCCACGTCCCGGCCGAAATACATCTGGGAGGCGGTCTGGACCCCGTAGGCTCCGTGGCCGTAATTTATCTGGTTGAAATACAGTTCCAATATCTCGTCCTTGGAGAACAACCGTTCGATCTTCATGGCCAGTATGGCCTCGGCGATCTTGCGTGACAGGGTGCGGTCCTGGGTCAGGAACATGTTGCGGGCCAGCTGCTGGGTGATGGTGGAGGCGCCGCGCAAGCGCTTGCTGCGGCGCAGCACGAAGTCCTTGACTGCCGCGGCGTAGCCGAATAAATCGACCCCCCAGTGGGAGCGGAAACTGCGGTCCTCAATGGCGATGGTGGCATCGATCAGGTTTTTGGGTATCCTGGCCAGCGGGGCCACCACCCGATGCTCCTCGGCGAATTCGTAGATCAGGATGCTGTTCCGGTCGAAAACCTTGGTGCCCTGCTTGGGCTGCATTTCCTGAAGGGTGCGAGTGGATGGCAGTCCCCGGCTGTAGAAGGCGAAAGTCCCGGCCAGGAAACCTAGCAGGAAGATCAGGGCCAGTGCTGTAAAAAATCCCGCCCTGAGGAAATTTCTTCTTGTTTTACGTTTTACCTTGAGGGAAAATTTCCCCCTGTAGAATTTTGCCATGATCGGTTTATCCGTCAAAAATTGAAAAAATAGCTGTTCTGATCACATTCCATGCAGGCAGATCATACAGTAAAAAGGGAATGATAAAGCCTTCAAGACGATGGCGCCTGATGACCTACTTGCCAGAGTAATTCTAAACCTAAAAGGAAGGATAGTCAAGCATAAAACGTGTCTGAAGGAATCCGGTCCGGGGCATTTTAAATGAAATCTCTCTTGACAATAAACCTATCATTGTGCTACAATTTCTTTTGTGAAAAACAAGAAAGCCTTATACCACGGGCTTGCTTGCATAGGGGGCCATAATTTAAAAGCCTTTGTTCTCAGTTTTAATAACTGCGGGCAGGGGCTTTTGCACTACCGATCATACTTTTTTAAAAAAGGAGGCTATGCTGAATATTAAGTTAAATATTTTGGCCGTTATCATAGTGCTGTTCTTTGCAAACATTGTCTCAGCCTGGTCACCACCCTACAACATCTCCAAGAACGACACCGCCTTGGTATCTTGTTCCCGGCCCTGTATAGCGGCTGATAAAAACGGCAAGGCGCATGTAGTCTGGGAGGCATGGAGGTATGACAATTATTGGGGGCCGCATTGGGTAATGTATTCTTCCGGCAAAGACACAAATTGGTCAACGCCTATTTGGTTGTCGAACGACACACCCAGCGTTTCCTCATTGACGCCCAATATAGTAGTTGACACAAGCGGCAGGCCATTTGTAGGTTGGTCCGATGAAGGCAGCGGCAACATTTATTTTAGCTATCATAACGGAAGCAATTGGACAACTCCTCAAGCCATAGCAAATCAAGGTGGCGGTCATAGTGGTTTGCGTATGGCTGTTGATAAACAAAACAACATACATGCAACCTGGCATTCTTATGCTGACACATTTGGTGTTTTTTACAGCCGTTGGAACTGGAGCGATTGGTCTGCGCCGGTTGAGATGGCGCCGGATAGCAATATAAAAATGGGTTGGCCGGATATTGCCATTGATAGTTACGGCAACCCACATATAATAGCAATGGACTACCGGAATAGCCTGGGATACCCGCTGGCTTACTTTCAATATAACGGCGTAGGCTGGCAAAAGATGCTGAATCCGCCGGATACTTCAACAGGGCAAACATGCTATCCCCGCATAAGCATCGGGCTAAATGATACTATCCATTTGGTTTGGGAGGAAAGATATGGCGGTTCTATAAGTTATTATACGTGCGGTAAAAATAATCTCTGGTCAACGCCTCGTAGACTAATGGACAGTCTATATTCATATGAACCGGGTATTGTTACTACAAATAAAATGGTGTATTGCGCTATAAATCCAGCCAATAAAGACTCGTTTTTAGGCGTAAGTATAGTAAAACGTGATAGCTTTGGACAATGGACTTTGCCAATGCCTATAATTGAAGCCACACGGTGTGCGTTGCTAACGTTTTATACAAATAAATTTAATATTTATACTTCATGGTCTCATTCTGGCTGGATTGAATATAGCTATGATACTGTCTATGTGTCCGGCATTCAAAATGAAATAAATCCGTCCACAACTATAAGTCCACCATTATTGATTTTGAAAGACATTTACCCCAATCCTTTCAAAATAGATGCTAAGATTGTCTATGCCCTAAAAAACGCAGATAATATTATTCTTAATATTTATAACCTTGCCGGCCAGTTGGTTAAAAGCCGCAATTGTGGTTTTAAAAAATCCGGCACGCACAAAGTAACTATTACTGCTGATTCATCACTATCTTCGGGTGTTTACTTTTATAAACTAAAATTAAAATCAGGCAAATATGCCACGCCTTTAAAGAAATTCATTATTATTCGTTGATATTGGCTTACTTTTAAATGTGGGACTATTAACCAAAAAAAACTAAAACCATCAAAAGGAGGAAACACAAATGCGGCAAAAATATGTCGGCTTTATTGTTGTTGCGCTGGTTCTTCTATTGACCGGCGCCGTAAGCTGGGCTAATCACAGCGCGGTGATAATCACCGGCGATACACCGGCCAAGGAATCCAAGAGCGGGCTTTCCAGTTGGAAGATAGATTCCGAAGACCCCAATAAGGGTTACGACGAATTCTGGAACGATACCTACCTGATGTGGGAATTGCTTTACAAGAACAAAGGCTGGGCGAATAACGATATCTACGTTCTTTATGGGAATGGTGATGATTACACTACATTAAATGATCGCTACAAAGCATCTGTTCAAACAAACAATGTAATACCGAAGGCCACAGATTACCGCGCCTATTATACCGAAGTGGCCAACATATTCTCTTGGTTAGCCAACGGCAACGCCGGCCAGGGCATTCCCAAAATGACCGTCAATGACTTTCTTTTCGGCTATACCTTCAATCATGGCGGCACCACCGGCAACAACAACTCCACACTCGGTCTGATGGATGTCGAAATCACCGATACCGACTTTGCCAACAAAGTGAACCCCATACCATGCTGGGCCAGGGCGTTCTGGATGCAGCAGTGTTTCAGCGGCGGTTTTATTGACAACCTGCAAAACAGCAAAACAATGGTCAGCACCGCATGCACCGGCAGTGAATCCGCTTACCGGGCCGATAATATCTCCCGCAATGAATCGCCTCTTCCCGAGAATGAAACATATAATAGCGTGGTATATAATCACGGCGAGTACAACTTTCACATAATGAACTCTCAACGCGGCAAAGCCCTGTATCCGTATCATCTTCCATATCCGGTTAATGCGGATTATAACGGCAACGGGAAAGTGTCGCTATACGAAAGCAAAGAACACGAGCGTTGGTCCGAATCAAGAGTAGAAACACCAATGTGGAGCGACCCCAGCGGGTGGGGGCCATATTTGTATTTAGAATATGGCAATCTAAGCTATAAAGCGCCTATTGCCAGAATAAGCGCCTACTACGATCCGTATGCCAATCTTGCTTCAAAAGTGCCCGCTGGCGACACATATATCAATTGGTCTTCCGTGGTCGGAACTTTTCCGGTAAAAACATATACGCTGACCTATGATCGTTTTCGCGATGGTAACTGGGTCACTTTGTTACAAAATACCACCGCTACTTCCTACACTTTTAAATATTTTTGCCCCTATACATCAGGCACTGCCTTTAAGGTAAGCGCTTATGATGGAAAGGACAATACATGGTCTAATACCTATATTCTTTACCCGCCTAATCCCGGCGATCCCATCGTTTCCTACTCCACCACCCCGGAAGCCACCGCCCATTCCAACGGCAAAAAACTGGTCATAGACAACTCCGGCAAACTGCATGTGGTCTTTACCTCAAACGATACCGTTTACCACACTACTTCGGTAGACGACGGCGAAACCTGGTCAACCCAGTCCGCAGTGGGCCAGGGCAAGAACCCGGCCATCGAACTGACAGCGAGCCAGACGCCCACAATCTGCTGGTCAAAGGGCAATGAACTGTATAATTCCCAACATAGCGCTGATGTTTGGGGCGCGCCTCAACTTATTTATACGGGG
>MFFN01000009.1 GCA_001777915.1 Candidatus Edwardsbacteria bacterium RifOxyA12_full_54_48
CATCGCCATGGAGAAGGGCCTGAAGTTCGCCATCCGCGAGGGCGGCCGCACCGTGGGCGCCGGAACCGTCACCGAGATAATGGAATAGGACTGCCCTCCCGGCAACGGAGAGGGAAATATTTGGAAATCAGATAAAAGGAATATAAAGGTGTCAGTTCAAAGCATCAGAATAAAACTTAAGGCCTATGATCACGCGGTGCTGGACCAGTCGGTGGCCGAGATCGTCAACACCGCCAAACGGACCGGAGCCAGGATCTCCGGCCCCATTCCCCTGCCGACCAAGAAGACGATCTATACCGTCAACCGTTCCACCCATGTCGACAAGAAATCGCGGGAGCAGTTCGAACGGAGGATCCACAAAAGGCTGATAGATATTCTCAACTCCACCCCCCAGACCATCACTGCCCTGACCAAGCTGGAGCTTCCGGCCGGGGTGGATATCGAGATCAAGAGCGGCCTGTAAGTTTTACCGGCCTGCCCCACAGAATCAAGAATTCAGAATCGATAATAAGGCTATATCATGAACGCAATGATCGGCAGAAAGATCGGGATGACCCAGGTATTCGGCGAGAGCAACGTCATGGTTCCGGTGACGGTGCTGGAGGTCGGGCCCTGCGTGGTTACCCAGATCAAAACCAAGGACAAGGACGGCTACAGCGCCGTTCAGCTGGGATTCGGATCCAAGAAGCCCGGCAAGGTGAACAAACCAATCACCGGCCATCTGGCCAAATCCAAGGCCCAGCCGGTCCAGGTGATGCAGGAGTTCCGGGTTGACGATACGGCGGGCTATCAGCTGGGCCAGGTGATAACCGCTGATATTTTTGCCGCCGGCGACAGGATCAAGGTTGCCGGTACCACCAAGGGGAAAGGCACCGCCGGCGTTATGAAGCGCCATAAATTCCACGGCGGACCGGCCAGCCACGGGCAGACCGACCGCAACCGTCATGCCGGAGCCGTCGGCTCGGGCTCGTCCCCGGGCCGGGTGTATCCCGGCACCAAGATGGCCGGGCACATGGGGGATGTTAAATTCTCGGTCAGGAACCTGAAGGTGGTCAAAGTAGATCAGTCCAAGAACATTATTCTGGTCAAGGGAGCGGTACCCGGAGCTCCGGACGGAATCTTGTCAATCCATAAGATATAAGGAAAGCATTCATCAATGTTATCTGTAAATCTGTTCGATGATAAGGGGAAGAAATCCGGCAGTCTGGAGGTTCCGGAGGATGTCTTCGGCACCCGCCCCAATCAGCATCTGCTGTATCTGGCGGTCAGGGAATACCTGGACAACCAGAGACAGGGCACGGCCTGCTCCCAGAATGCGGCCGATGTCCGGGGCGGCGGGAAGAAGCCTTTCAAACAGAAGGGCACCGGCCGGGCCCGCCAGGGCAGCACCAGATCCTCCATCATGGTGGGAGGCTATGCGGCCCACGGCCCGGAGCCCCGGGATCATTACTGGGAGCTTCCCAAAAAATCCCGCAAGGCTGCCCTCCGCTCGGCCTGGTCCGACGGCTTCAAGTCCGGCAAGCTGGGGGTGATAGAATCGCTTAAGACCACCGGCAAGACCAAGGAGATGGTGGAGCTGTTCAAGACCATGGAGATGGGCGGGCAGAAAGTTCTGCTGCTGGACGAGACCCATTCCCCGGAGGTCCGCAAATCAGGACGCAACATACCGGGCCTGACCTTAAAGCCGGTCAGGGAGGTCAATCCCTACGATATCATCAAGGCCGACAAGGTGATCCTTACCAGGAAGGGCCTGGAAGCCGTAAAGGAGGCATTCGCCAAATGAACTACAGAATCATCATAAGACCGCTGATCACCGAGAAGATCACCAACCTCCGCGAGGAATTCAACCGTTACGGTTTCGAAGTGTCCCGGGATGCCAATAAGCACCAGATAAAGCAGGCGGTGGAAACGCTGTTCAAGGTCAAGGTCAAGGAAGTGACCACCATGAACGTGATGGGCAAGACCAAGCGCCTGGGGCGCAACCAGGGGAAGAGGCCGGACTGGAAGAAGGCCATTGTCACCCTGGCCAAGGACCAGAAGATCGAGATGATCGAAGGCATTTAAACTTTCCCCACCAAACACACTAAATGACCCGAAACAACACAGCAATAGTTTTGAAACTTTAAAATTTTAGTTTACCGTTTGGGATCTTTTGTGAATTTAGTGGGAAGCTTAGGGAAAATAAAAATATTCCGGGATATAAAATTTAGGAGAACTTCGTTAGATGGCTATCAAATCATATAAACCGACCACCCCGGGAATGCGTCATCGCACCGGGTACAGTTTTGACGAGATCACATCATCAAAACCAAAAAAGTCTTTATTGTCATCGCTGAACAAATCGGGCGGACGCAACAGCCACGGGCGGGTGACGGCCGATCACCGGGGCGGCGGCCATAAAAGGGCCTACCGGCTGATAGATTTCAAGCGCAATAAATTCGCCATCCCGGCCACCGTGGCCGCCATTGAATACGACCCCAACCGTTCCTGCCGCATAGCGCTGCTGAAATATGCCGACGGCGAATGGCGCTATATCATCGCTCCCCTGGGACTGACGGTGGGCGACAAGATCCTGTCCGGCTCAGGCATCGATATCAAAGTCGGCAATTGCATGCCCCTGTCCGAGATCCCCCTGGGCAGCGCCATCCATAACATCGAACTTAAAAAGGGCAAGGGCGGGCAGATGGTCCGGACCGCCGGCGGCTCGGCCCAGCTGATGGCCAAGGAAGGGGAGAACGCCCACCTTCGTCTGCCGTCGGGCGAGGTCCGCCTGGTCCGGCTGGAGTGCATGGCCACCCTGGGACAGGTGGGCAACCTGGAAAACGAGAATATTTCCATCGGCAAGGCCGGGCGCAACCGCTGGCTGGGCGTCAAACCCCACAGCCGGGGCGTGGCCAAGAACCCGCATGATCACCCGATGGGCGGTGGCGAGGGAAAATCCTCCGGCGGCAGGCATCCCTGCAGTTCCAAGGGCCTGCTGTCCAAGGGCAAAAAGACCAGAAAGAAGAAGAAGACAACCAGTAAATTCATCCTTAAGAGGAGAAAATAATGTCCCGCTCCCTTAAAAAAGGACCCTATATCGATCCCAAACTGCTGGCCAAGATCGAGGCCCTGGTGGCCTCCGGGGAAAAGAAGGTCATCAAGACCTGGGCCCGGCGCTCCATGGTGCCACCCGAATTCGTCAGCTATACCATCGCGGTCCACAACGGCAATAAATTCATCCCGGTATATATCACCGAAAATATGGTGGGGCACAAGCTGGGCGAATTCGCGCCCACCCGGACCTTCCGCAAGCACGGGGCGGTCGGCAAGGAAGTGGACAAAAAGAAAAGGACCGAGACCACTACCGCCGCCATACCGGCAGCTGCAGCGGCGGCCCCGGCGGCCACCAAGGCATAAGGAGCGACAGATAGAAGATGGAAGCATTATCCAGAAAAAGGCATATCCGGGTCACCCCCCGGAAGATGAGGGCGGTGGCCGACCTGATCAGGGGCAAGAAATGCAACGAAGCCCTGTCGATACTCAAATTCGTTCCCAAATCGGGCAGCCCCCACCTGGCCAAGGCTGTCAAATCGGCGGTGGCCTCGGCGGTGGAGACCGCCGGCAACGCCAAGGCCGATCCCGATACCCTGAGGATATCCGAGATCAGGGTGGACGAGGGCATCATCATGAAGCGGTTCCGCCCCCGGGCCCGGGGCCGGGCCGACCGCCGGCTGAAGCGCACCAGTAATCTCTTGGTTCGGGTTTCCGACCAGGCTAAATAAATTAACGGAGGTAAAGGTTTGGGTCAGAAGACACATCCCATAGGGTTAAGGCTGGGGATCATCAAGACCTGGGACTCCAGGTGGTTCGCCAAGAATGATTTTGCCAGCCTGCTGGAGGAGGACGAGAGGATCCGGCGCTACCTGCGGCAGAAGCTGATGAATGCCAGCATTTCCAAGATAGAGATCGAAAGGACATCCAAGCGGGTGACGGTGACCATCCACACTTCCAGGCCGGGCATCGTCATCGGCCGCAAGGGCGGCGAGATCGAGAAGCTTAAGGCCGAGATCCAGCACCTGACCGCCCAGAAGGAGGTCCACCTGAATATCTCCGAGATAAAGGTGCCCGAGATGGATGCCCGCCTGGTGGCCGACAATATCGCCCGCCAGCTGGAACAGCGGATCTCCTTCCGCCGGGCCATGAAGAAGGCCGTTCAGAGCACGCTCCGAATGGGGGCCTACGGGATCAAGATCGCCTGCGGCGGGCGCCTGGGAGGGGCCGAGATCGCCCGAACCGAAAGCTACCGCGAGGGCCGGGTGCCCATGCATACCCTCCGGGCCGATATCGATTACGCCACCTCCACCTCGCACACCACCTTCGGCTGCATCGGGATCAAGGTCTGGATATTCAAGGGCGAGGTGCTGGGCAAGCAGGCGGTAGCCAAATAGGAATAATTAACCGACTTTCTGGAGTTGTAAAACACTATGTTGATGCCAAAGCGGGTAAAACACCGCAAACAAAGAAGGGGACGCAGGTGCGGCCTGGCCACCAGGGGACATTACGTAGCTTTCGGTGAATTCGGGCTCCAATCGCTGGACGCCGCCTGGATCACCGACCGGCAGATAGAGGCGGCCCGGGTGGCCATGACCAGATTCATCAAGAGAGGCGGCCGGGTCTGGATCAGGATCTTTCCCGATAAACCGGTGACCTCCAAGCCGGCCGAGACCAGGATGGGCAAGGGCAAAGGGGCCCCCGATCACTGGGTGGCCGTGGTCAAGCCGGGCCGGGTGATGTTCGAGATCGGCGGGATCCCAGAGGCCACCGCCAAGAAGGCCATGCTGCTGGCTTCCCACAAATTGCCCATTAAAACCAGGATGGTTCCGCGCCATCGCCATATCGAGGTGACGAAATGAAAAAGACCAAAGAGCTTCGGGAGATGACCCGGGCCGAAGTGGAGCAGAAGCTGAAGGAGGAGACCGAGGCCAACTTCAACCTGAAACTGCGCCGCAACACCCAGCAGATCCCCAATCCCCTGCAACTTAGGCACACCCGCCGTTCGGTGGCCCGGATGAAGACGGTTCTCAATGAGGACCTCAAGAGCATCCGCAAACTGGCCGCCGGCGCCGGATCGAAGGAGTAGAACAGATGGCAGAGAGAAATTTAAGAAAGACCAGGATCGGCAAGGTGGTGGGAGACAAGATGAACAAGACCATCGTCGTGGCTGTGGAGCGAAGGGTCAAGCATCCTCTGTACAGCAGGGTGGTCAAAAGGACCACCAAATATTACGCCCATTCCGAGGAGCAATCGGCCAAGCTGGGCGATACCGTCAGGATCATAGAGACCAAGCCCATTTCCAAGACCAAGCGCTGGCGCCTGGTGGAAGTGGTGGAGAAGGCCAAGTAGTAATCAATCGTTATATTTAAACCAAATATAAGATAAACAATCCCTGAAAAAACGGGGCAGCAAGGCAGGAAAAATATGATTCAACAATATACCAGGGTAAATATCGCCGACAACTCGGGCGCCAAGAAGGCCATGTGCATTCAGGTGATGGGCGGCCATTTCCGCCGCTACGGTTCGGTGGGCGATATCATCAAGGTGGCCGTCAAGGACGTGTTGCCCGGCGGGGCCATCAAAAAAGGCGAGGTGGCCAGGGCGGTGATCGTCCGGACCAGGAAGGAGATCCGCCGCAAGGATGGTTCCTACATCCGGTTCGACGATAACGCTGCGGTGATCATCGATGACAAGAACGAGCCCAAGGGCACCCGTATTTTCGGCCCGGTGGGCCGGGAGCTGAGGGACCGTCAGTTCATGAAGATCATCTCTTTGGCCCCGGAAGTGATATAGGAGCGGATGTAAAATGAAGATCAAAAAAAGCGACAGCGTCATAGTAATAGCCGGCAATGACAAGGGCAAGAAGGGAAAGGTCCTGAAGATTTTGCCGGATAAGGGACGGGCCATCGTGGAGGGGGTTAATTTCATCAAGCGCCATACCAAGCCCCGCAAACAGGGCGAGAAGAGCGGGATCTTGGAGAAGGAGGCGGCCATAAACCTCACCAACCTGATGGTGGTCTGCACCAAGTGCGACAAGGGGGTCAGGGTGGGCATCCGGACCCTGGCCGATGGCAAGCGGGCCCGGGTCTGCAAGTCCTGCGGCGAGATGCTGGACAAAGAATAGGCCGTTGGGCTTTCCCGCCAAACACACTAATATGGTTTACTCTTATATATTTCGCGTTTTTTGTGGGGAAAAGAATAGGTCAAAAGTTACCGCAGTAAGTTCATACTAAAAAATTAGGAACAAAATGGCAAGATTAAGAGAGAAATACACCAAGGAAGTCAAGCCGGCCCTGGTCAAAAAATTCGGATACAAGAGCGTGATGCAGGCCCCCCGCCTGGAGAAGGTGGTGGTCAACATGGGCTTGGGCGAGGGCACCCAGGATCCCAAGCTGGTGGAGGCCGCCGCCAAGGATCTGGGCACCATCACCGGCCAGAAGCCCTCCATCCGCAAAGCCAAGAAATCCATCGCCACCTTCAAGCTGCGGGCCGGGGTGCCCATCGGCGCCATGGTGACCCTGCGGGGCAATATCATGTACGAATTTATCGACCGGCTGCTCAACGTGGCCATTCCCCGTATCCGCGACTTCCGGGGCGTGCCCACCAGGTCGTTTGACGGCCGGGGCAACTACACCCTGGGGGTCAAGGAGCAGATCATCTTTCCCGAGATCAACTACGACAAGATCGTCAAAGTTTTCGGCATGGACATCACCATCGTCACCACCGCCAAGACCGACGAGGAGGCCAAGGAACTGCTGCGCCTGATGGGCATGCCGTTCCAGCAGAAGTAGCCGCCGCCAGCATCAGACGGTTTTAATAAAACAGAACATATAACCAGGAAGGAATAACAACCTATGGCCAGAAAGGCTATGATCGAAAAGGCTGCCAGGCCAAAATATCAGGTGAGACAGCATAATCGCTGCAACCGCTGCGGCCGCTCCCGTGCATATTACCGGGATTTCGGCTTATGCCGCATCTGCCTGAGGGAACTGATACTGCGGGGCGAGGTCCCGGGCCTGACCAAAGCCAGCTGGTAATTCGATTCTAAAGAATTTTAGGAGAATAACGATATGTCGATGACCGATCCCATTGCCGATATGCTGACCAGGATCCGAAATGCGGGCAAAGCCAAACTAAAGAAGGTGGACATCCCGTCATCCAAGATGAAGCTGGGGATCACCAAGATCCTGATGAAGGAGCGCCTGATCTCCAACTTCAAATATATCACCGACAACCGGCAGAATATCATCCGGGTCTACATTAGATACGATGATAAGGGCAGCCATTTCATCAAGGGGCTGAAAAGGGTCAGCACCCCCGGCCTGAGGGTCTACGCCCCCGGGGACAAAGTGCCCAAGGTGAAAAGCGGAACCGGCCTGGCCATTATCTCTACCTCCCAGGGCCTGATGAAGGACAAGGATGCCCGCAAGAGCGGGGTGGGCGGTGAAGTAGTCTGTTACATCTGGTAATTGATAGTTTTTTTAAGGAGAAATGAAGTGTCTCGGGTTGGAAAAAAACCAATAAACTTGCCCCAGGGGGTGAAGGCCGAAATAAAAGCCGGCTCGGTCAAAGTGACCGGCCCCAAGGGATCCATAGAACAGCCCTTCCACCCCAACATCAAGGTGGCGCTGGAGGGCGACAAATTGACGGTGTCCCGGAGCAGCGACGATAAGTTCGACCGGGCTTTGCACGGATTGACCCGGGCCCTGCTGGCCAACGCGGTCACCGGGGTGAGCCAGGGTTTCCAGAAAGTGCTGCAGGTATACGGGATCGGCTACAAGGCGGTGATAGAGCCCAAGGGCCTGACCCTGTCGCTGGGATATTCCCACACCGTCTTCCTGCCCAAGCCGGACGGCATAGATTTTGAGATCCAGGACCAGCCGCTGCTGAAGGTCAAGGACAAGACCTATCAGACCAGCATCGTGGTCAAGGGCATCAATCGCCAGACGGTGGGGGAGGTGGCGGCCGCCATCAGGCAGTTCCGCAAGCCGGAGCCCTACCAGGGCAAGGGGATCCGCTACCAGGATGAGGTCGTCCGCCGCAAGGCCGGCAAGGCCGCTGCGGGGGCCGGCGGGTAACGGATCAGGGCGCCCCAAAATATATTCACCGGGCTTTGGCAGAAGTAAGCCATAACGGATCAGCCTTCAAACCGAAAATTCCTAATTAACCGGATATACAAAGATGTCAGATAAAGCAAAACAGATCAGAGATGCCAGGATCAGGCGTCACATCAGAATTCGCCGCAAGGTCAGGGGGACCGGGGAGCGTCCCCGGCTGTGTGTGTTCCGCAGTTCCAAACACATCTATGCCCAGATCATCGACGATTTCAACCACAAGACCCTGGCCTCCACCGGGCGGCTGGAGCATACCGACAGCGGCAAGATAGCCGAGAGCAAGTTGGTGGGCCAAAGGATCGCCAAACTGGCCATGGACAAGGGGATCACCCAGGTGATCTTCGACCGAGGGGGATACATCTACCACGGCCGGGTCAAGGCCTTGGCCGAAGCAGCCAGAGAAGCAGGTTTAAAATTCTAAAGCTATTTTAGGAGATAAGATTTTGGCAAAGGTAAACTTAAATTCCCTGGGCGATATCAAAGAGCAGGTGGTGCACATCAACCGGGTGGCCAAGGTGGTCAAAGGCGGCAAGCGCTTTGGCTTTACGGCCCTGGTGACGGTGGGCGACGGCAACGGACATGTGGGCATCGGCAAGGGAAAGGCCCGCGAAGTGTCGGAGGCCATCCGCAAGGCCACCGAGGATGCCAAGAAGAGCATCTCCCACTACTCCATCGCCGACGGCAAGATCCCCTATCAGGTCCTGGGAAAATACGGCGCCAGCCAGGTGGTCCTGCGCCCCGCCGGGCCGGGCACCGGAGTGATAGCCGGCAATGTGGTCCGCTCGGTGCTGGAGGCCTGCGGGGTCACCGACATTCTGACCAAGAGCCTGGGCTCCAACAATCCCCATAACCTGGTCAAGGCCACCCTGAACGGCCTGAAGCAGCTGCGCCTGCCCCAGGATATCATGGCCGAGAGGTTCAAGGATAAGGAGGCCAAGCCCGCCGCCAAACCGGTTGAAATCAAGCCGGCCGAAGCCGTTCCGGCCGAAGCCAAGCCGGAAGCGCCGGCCCAGTAGGAAGCCAACCGATCTATTTGCAGGCAGCCCCTGCCATGTTATAAATGATTTGTCAGTGAGGAATTTTCCGTGTCAAAAACAAAGAAGCTAAGAATAACCCAGGTCCATTCCACCATCGACCGCACCGAGAAGCAGAAGAAGATCGTCCGATCGCTGGGCATCAGAAAACTCTACCATACGGTGGAGCAGAACGATACCCCCCAGATCAGGGGGATGGTCAAAAAGATCGAGCACCTGCTGAAAGTGGAAGAGATCACCGAAGGAGCCAAGTAACATGAATCTTAACGATATCAGGCCGGCCAAGGGCTCGGTCAAGAACAGCAAGCGGCGAGGCTGCGGGACCGGCTCCGGACACGGCGGCACCTCCACCCGGGGGCACAAGGGGCAGAAATCACGGGCCGGCTCGGGGGCCAAGGTCCCGGCCTGGTTCGAGGGCGGCCAGATGCCGCTGCAGCGCCGGCTTCCCAAGCGGGGCTTCACCCCGCTGAAGAGAAGGATCTATCAGCTGGTGGACATCTCCTCCTTGGCCAAGATCTCCGGGGCCAAGGAGATCGATCCGGCCTACCTGGCCAAGAAAGGGCTGATCAAAAGCACCCAGAAGCCGGTCAAGATCCTGGGCAAAGGCGAACTCAAGAACGCCCTGACCGTCAAGGCCAGCGCCTTCTCCGAAGGGGCCCGGAAATCTATAAAAGCCGCCGGGGGCAAGGCCGAGGTAGCCTAGATCGCAGCACCATGCTTGGCCCAAGAATTTAATTGCTAATTTACAGTAATGGATTTGGGTGATGTTTGAAAAGATAAAAAATATATTCAATATCCCGGAGCTCAGGAGAAGGATCCTTTTCACCATGGCCCTGCTGGTGGTCTACCGGATCGGCGGGCACCTGCCCACCGCCGGCATCGACACCCAGGTCCTGGCCGAATTCTTCCGGGCCCAGCGGGGCACCCTGTTCGGGATGTATGACCTGTTCGTGGGCGGAAACCTGAGCCGGGCCACCATCTTCGCCTTGGGGATCATGCCCTACATTACCTCCTCCATCATCATGCAGCTGATGGGCGCGGTGATCCCCTTCCTGGAGAAACTGCAGAGGGAGGGCGAGCAGGGCCGCAAGAAGATCAACCAGTACACCCGCTACGCCACGGTGGGCCTGGCCCTGGTCCAGTCCTACGGCATCTCGCTGTTCCTGGAGAGCCTGGCCCCCAACGGGATCCCGGTGGTCCCCAACCCCGGCTTAGGCTTCAAACTGATAACCGCCATCACCATGACCGCCGGCACCATCTTCGTGATGTGGCTGGGGGAGCAGATCACCGAGCGGGGCATCGGCAACGGCATATCCATGATCATTTTCATCGGCTGTTTGGATGCCATCCCCAGCGACCTGCTGAACACCTACACCTCACTAAAGGGCGGGGCCATCGGCATCATCCCCCTGGTCCTGATCGGGATCCTGATGATCCTGGTCACGGCCTCGGTGGTGCTGATGACCCAGGGGGCCCGGAAGATCCCAGTGCAATATGCCAAGCGGGTGGTGGGCCGGAAGGTTTACGGCGGGCAGAGCACCTACATCCCGCTGGGCTTCAACACCGCCGGGGTGATCCCCATCATCTTCGCCCAGAGCGTGCTGTCCTTCCCCATGACCCTGGGGACCTTCATCAAGGGGGAGTGGGCCCAGAACCTGACCGCCATGTTCTCGCCGGGGGCCTTTCTCTACAACCTGATCTACGGGCTGATGATCATCTTCTTTGCCTATTTCTACACCGCCATCGTCATCAACCCGGGCGACATGGCCGACAACATGAAAAAGTACGGCGGGTTCATCCCCGGCATCAGGCCGGGCTCCAAGACCGCCGAATATATCGAGCGGATCCTTACCCGGATCACCCTGCCGGGAGCCATATTCTACGCCCTGATCGCAGTGCTGCCCACCATTCTGATGAGGTCCGCCCACATCCCGTTCTACTTCGGCGGCACCACATTGCTGATCATCGTGGGGGTGGCCCTGGACACCCTGCAGCAGATCGAATCCCACCTGCTGATGAGACATTATGAAGGCTTTATAAAGAAGGGCAAGATCTCCGGCCGGTCCGGAAGGATGTAGCCCATGAGAATAGTCCTGTTCGGGGCCCCGGGCTCCGGCAAGGGAACCCAGGCGGCTTTCATCAGCCGGGATCGCAGGATACCGCATATCTCCACCGGCGACATGCTCAGGGAGGCCGCCAGGAACGGGACGGAGGTGGGGTTAAAGGCCAGATCCTTCATGGACCGCGGGGCTTTGGTGCCGGACCAGGTGATGATCGAGGTGGTGGCCCAGCGGCTGGAAAAGGATGACGCCCAAAAAGGATTTTTACTGGATGGCTTCCCCCGGACGGTGGAACAGGCCGAAAAGCTGGATGAGATCCTAAAGCTCCGGGGGATGAGCATCGATGTTGTTCTCTGGCTGGAGGTGGACGACCGGGAGCTGGTGAAAAGACTGACCTCCCGCCGGACCTGCCCCGGATGCGGGGCGATCTACAACCTTCTGTTCCAGGCCCCCAAAATCCCGGACAGATGCGATAAATGCGGATCGGCCCTGGACCAAAGGGTGGACGACCAGCCGGCCACCGCAAAAAAAAGGCTGGAGGTTTACCAACAGCAGACCTCCCCGCTGAAGGATTATTACCTCTCGCGCGGCATCCTCAAAAAGATAGACGGCGCTAAAACCCCCGATCAAGTATACAGTTCTTTAAAAGAAACCCTGTGGTCCGGGCGGAAATGATAATCATCAACAGCAGCTCCGATATCTCCCGGATCAGGGAGGCCGGCAAGATAATCGCCGGTCTGTGGGATGTTTTTAAAAAATCCGTTGCCCCGGGCATATCAACCCTGGAGCTGGATGACCTGGCCTGCGATTTCATCAGGCAGCGGGGCGGCGAATGCGCCTTCAAGGGCTACCGCAACTATCCTGCCAACCTGTGCATCTCCATAAATCACGAGGTGGTCCACGGCATACCCCGGGCCGATCGGAAACTGAAATCAGGCGACCTGGTGGGGATAGACGTGGGGGTCCGCAAAGCGGGCTTTATCGCCGACGCCGCCCGGAGCTACCTGGTGGGCGACAGCCCCTCGCCGGAGGCCTTGAAGCTGATGGCGGTGACCCGGCAGTCGCTGGAGCTGGGGATCGAGCAGGCCCGGGCCGGCCACAAGGTCACCGACATCTCCAAGGCCGTCCAGCGGACGGCAGAGAACGCCGGATTTTCGGTGGTGCGGGAGCTGTGCGGCCACGGGGTGGGGGCCAGCCTCCACCAGGAGCCGGAGATCCCCAATTATTTCCGGCCCGGCCACAGCCCGGAGCTCAAGGCCGGGATGTCGCTGGCCATCGAGCCGATGATCAACACCGGGGGGGGCGAGGTGAAATTCCTGTCCGACGGCTGGACGGTGGTGACCAGGGACGGCAGCCTGTCGGCCCATTTTGAGGACACGGTGATAGTCACCGACGGAGACCCGGAGATAGTCACCAGATAGAGCGACCAGCCGGTAGCGATAACCCAATAACATCAGTAACCAAGGAGTGCATGGCCAAACAGGAAGGGATACAGGTAGAAGGAACGGTGGTGGAGAATCTTCCCAACGCCACCTTCAGAGTGGAACTGCCCAATGGTCATAAGATACTGGCCCATATCTCCGGGAAGATGAGGATGCATTTCATCAAGATCCTTCCCGGTGACAAGGTGACGGTGGAGCTTTCTCCTTACGACCTGACCCGGGGCCGGATAGTATACCGTTTCAAGTAAAAAAACAGTCCGTTAAGAATAAAGGAAATGGGATAAAATGAAAGTAAGGGCTTCGATAAAAAAGATCTGCGAACACTGCAAAATGATCCGCCGCAAGGGGGTCTTAAGGATCATCTGCAAGAACCCCCGCCATAAGCAGAGGCAGGGCTAGTTAAATTTTTAAGCGTTTATATTTAAGGAGGCAATAAGGTGGCCAGAATTGCTGGTGTTGATCTTCCCCGCGAGAAGCGGATAGAGGTAGGGTTAACCTATATTTTCGGTATCGGCCCGACTTCCGCCAAGAAGATACTTTCGGCAGGCAAGGTCGATCCCAATAAAAGGGTCAAGGATCTCACCGAGGACGAGGTGGGTCGGCTACGTTCCATCATCGAGGCCGAGCACAAGGTGGAGGGCACCAAGCGGACCGAGGTGGCTCTGTCGATCAAGCGCCTGATGGAGATCGGCTGCTACCGGGGCCTCCGGCACCGCCGGGGACTGCCGGTGAGGGGCCAGCGCACCAAGACCAACGCCCGGACCAGGAAAGGGCCCAAGAAGGCCGGGGTGGTCAAGAAGAAGGCCCCGCCCAAGAAGTAAGATAAACTTTTCAGCGGTTAACATTTTCGATATAAAGGGGAAAAATGGCTGAGGATAAAAAAAGCCAAAAGAAAAAAGAGAAGAAGATAGAGTCGGCCGGGATAGCCCATATCCAGTCGACCTTCAACAATACCATCGTCACCATTACCGACAAGAACGGCAACGTGATCGCCTGGGCCTCGGCCGGCAAGGCCGGGTTCAAGGGGTCCCGCAAATCCACCCCCTTTGCTGCCCAGGTGGCCGCCGAGAGCTGCGCCAAGGTCGCCCTGGGGTTGGGCATGCAGCGGGTGGAGGCCTGGGTCAAGGGCCCCGGCGGCGGACGGGAATCGGCCATCCGCTCTTTGCAGGCGGCCGGACTCAACATCAGCGTCATCCGGGATGTCACCCCGGTGCCGCACAACGGCTGCCGGGCCCCCAAGAGGAGGCGGGTCTAAAAGTCCGCAGGCGCTTTCGTCTGCGGTGTCGGAGGATCAACCCCGGGATAATTTTCAAGGAAATCATTAAGGAGGTTTTTTACACAGATGGCCAGATATACGGACGCTAGATGCAAACTGTGCCGCCGCGAGGGCACCAAGCTGTTTTTGAAGGGCGAGCGCTGCAATTCCGCCAAATGCGCCTTTGAGAAGAGGAGCTATCCTCCGGGCGAGCGCGGCAAAGAGATCAACCGGAAGCCTTCGGGCTATGCCATCCATCTCCGGGAAAAGCAGAAGGTGCGCCGCATCTACGGCATCCTGGAACGCCAGTTCCGGGGATACTTTGACAAGGCCTCCCGCATGAAGGGGGTCACCGGCGAGAACCTGCTGTCGCTGCTGGAGAGGCGGATGGACAACGTGGTCTTCCGGATGGGGATGGCCCCCTCCCGCTCGGCCGCCCGCCAGCTGGTGGGCCACAAGCATTTCCTGGTGAACGATAAGGTGGTGAACATCCCCTCCTACCTGATCAAGCCGGGGGACGTGATCAAGGTCAAGGACAAGAGCAAAGAGAACATCATCATCAAGGAATCTCTGGATAAGAATAAAAGCCGAGCCCTGGTCTCCTGGCTGAAGTACGAGCCGGCCACCATGAGCGGCAGCCTGCTTAACGTGCCGACCCGGGACACCATCGGATTGCCGATCAACGAGCAGTTGATCATCGAGCTCTATTCCAAGTAGGCCTTAACTGCCTGGCTGGCCGCTGATAAAAAAGCGGCGGGCTCAACCTTCAACCGTTAAACAAGGGGGCAGACTTAACCATGAGATGGAAAAGTTTACAGATGCCGAAAGGCATTATCATAGATGAAGCCAACAATACCGACATTTTCGGACGTTTTACCGCCGAACCCCTGGAGCGCGGCTACGGCCTGACCCTGGGCAACGCTCTGCGCCGGGTTCTGCTGTCCTCCATAACCGGGTCAGCAGTGGTGGCGGTCAAGATCGAGGGGGTGCTGCATGAGTTCTCCACCATCCCCGGCATCATGGAGGATGTCACCGAGATCGTGCTCAACCTGAAGCAGCTCAGGATCCGGCTGCATTCCGAGCATCCCAAGACCGTCTACCTGAAGGCCCAGACCAAGGGCCGGATCACCGCCGCCCAGATCGAGGGCGACCCCGATGTGGAGATCCTGAACCCCGATCTGCACCTGGCCACCCTGTCCGAGGACGGCAGCCTGAAGATGGAGCTGACGGTGGATCACGGCCGGGGATACGTGCCGGCCGAGGTGTTCCGCAAGTCATACAACACCATCGGGCTGATCCCGCTGGATGCGGCCTTCTCCCCGGTCTCCAAGGTGAATTTCCACGTGGAGAACTGCCGGGTGGGCGAGCGCACCGACTACGACCGCCTGATACTGGAGGTCCACACCGACGGCTCCATCAAGCCGGACATGGCGGTATCCTACGCCGCCAAACTGCTGCAGGACCACATCGGGCTGTTCCAGTCCTTTGGAGACAAACCCGACGAACTGCGCGAGGATGCGGTGGATAACGACATGCTTAAGATGCGGGATATGCTCAACAAGCCGGTGGAGGAGCTGGAGCTGTCGGTCCGCTCGGCCAACTGCCTGAGAGCCAATAATATCAACACTCTGGGCGACCTGGTGCAGAAGACCGAGAGCGAGATGCTCAAGTACCGTAATTTCGGACGCAAATCCTTGGCCGAGCTGTCGGTGATCCTCAAGGCTATGAGCCTGAGCTTCGGAATGAAGGTCGACCAATTTCTGGAAACCAAGAAGAAATCCAAGTAAACAACATTTTTCGACTACTTTTCTTAAGTAGAATGGAGATCAATGAGACACCGTAAAGATACCGTCAAATTAAGCCGCACCCGGTCCCACCGGGCCGCATTGGTCAGCAACATGGTGACCTCCCTGTTCAAATACGAGCGGATAAAGACCACCATCACCAAGGCCATGGTGATCCGGCGCGACGCCGAGCACATGATCAGCATCGCCCAGAAGGGCACCCTGGCCGCCCGGCGCCAGGTGGCCACCGTGGTCAAGGACCAGACGGTGCTGAGGAAGCTGTTCGATGTGATCGTCCCCCGGATGAAGGACAAGAAGTCGGGCTTTATCTCCATCGTCAAGCTGTGGCCCCGCCACGGCGACGCCGCCCTGCTGGCCCAGATGGAGCTGTTCGGCGCTCCGGACAAGGTGAAGCCCGAGGAGGCCGGAAAGAAGGCCAAGGCCGCACCCAAGAAGAAGCCCGCCTCCGCCAAGGCTGCGGCGGACAAGTCCGAGAAAAAGGAAGAGGGCGAGAAAAAGGCCCCCAAGGCCAAGAAGGAAAAGCCGGAGAAGAAGGCCGTCAAAAAAGAGGCCAAGAAGGCGGAATAATATCCTTTGAACAATGCGGGCGCAGGGTGATTTTCACCTTGCGCCTTTTTTATGAATCAAACGGGAAAAGCAATTAACTTTGGAATACATCAGCCTGGATCTGCCCCTGGCGCAACGTTGTTACTTTCTTGTGACCAAGAAAGTAACCAAAGAAGTCACAACCGCCCAGTTGCGCGGCGGGCAGGGCGTTTGCTCCGGCATTCATTGGACCAGAGCCGGCAGAAAGCAGATAACGCAATGAATGCTTTTTCGGAGCTGCGGCAATGCCGCTCCACTGAAGGCGGGGACCAGAAAGCCAGGAAATTTGTGCCTATTAGCGGTTCCATTTTATCCGAGCACAGTCGTGGGATTGTTAACTGCGCAGGGTGATTTTCATCTTGCGCCTTTTTGTTTGCCAGAAAATAATGCTTGACAGGTTATGGCAATAATGATACTATGCAATAAAGTTTGGTATATGGTAAAAAATGATGAATAAAAGCGTAAAAATATATTCGTTTGGCATATACCTTGCCAGACCAGACCAGACCAGACCAGACCAGACCAGACCAGACCAGACCAGACCAGACCAGACCAGACCAGACCAGACCAGACCAGTTATATAAGTTATTACCGACAGAAAACGTCCCGTCTTGCTTCCCGCAAGGAAGCAGGGCGGGTTTTTTGTTTTAAGTTTTCCCACCTATTTTAATGTGAGTATGAAAGGAGGTGAAACTTGTGGCAATAAGAATTGGACGCAGCTTTGCCGATCTGATAAGCATATTGGAGCAGGTCACGGCTGGCCTTAAATCGGCTGCCGGCGACGCCAAGCAAAAGGCTTATGCGTTGGAACTGGGTAAATATTTGAGTGTTTTGCGTGCATTGGATGAAAAGCAGGAGAAGGCCAAGGCCGAACTGCACAAGCTTTCCAAGGACTTGAAGAAAAACGAAACCGAAGTGCGGTTGCTGCTGGGCAAGGTGGTAAGCTATTTGGAATCGGAATATGGGAAATCTTCGCCGGAACTGCAAAAGTACGGGGTGGCCCGCAGGCAGCCGGGCGGGAAAAAGGGGCCCAGGGTAAAAGCCTAGTGTATTAGAAAAACAGCACACAGTATCTCGGGGTGGTATCCAGGTATTATGTTAATATACGGCATTAGTATGTCAAGGTAATCTACTATTAAACAATAGAATATTATAGTATTGTTTATATTTATAATAAACTGAAAATGGTTGGCCAAACTGAAATATTAAACGTAGAAAGAAGGTTTTATATGATAAAGCGAATAATACTAAGTGCGATGCTTTTGTTGGCGTTTTCTAATTCGTTTGCTGCTTTTGGAATTAAGTATGTTCCAATAAAAGATACAATATTATTATCACCTGGTGAATCATTTTCTGGTAGCGTGTATCGTTATGCTTGGTCGAACGAACCTGGTTGGTACACCTTTATAGATGATTGTATACGCCCATTGTTTGACCGAAATTTATCTTTTAATAGTGGTTGGCCTTATGTGCTAGATACGGGAAATAATAAAATTCATGTCAGAGGGTTAGATTCTGATAGTACTTGGGGTTTAAATGCACCTAGTACACACTATGCAAGCGGATTTTGCACATATTCACTATGGATTGATCCAGACGCAACGCCGAGCAGTACATTGTATGCCGTTCATGTTCTTAATGGTGGGTCAGATATTGGGAATGCCGTTCATGTTCTTAATGGTGGGTCAGATATTGGGAATGCCGTTCATTTTAAAGTTGTAGCTAAAAAGCCGAAAGGATGTGATGGAATAGGGAATCCTGTATCTGCTCTATATGGCAATAAAATTCTTGATGAAAATGATATTTCGTATAAAGATTTATATTTCCAAAGAAAATACGCAAAAGGAATAAAATCATTAAGTGATAGCAGTAAATATTGGAGAAAACCATTTGGAAGCATTGATTGGAATCATAGTTGGAATATATATCTTACTAAAAGTTCTAATAACGATACTATAATATTGATTGATGGCATCAATGGTTGGAATAAATATTTACGTATTTCTGGTAGTACAGATTATTTATCAGAGCGACAGGACGGAAATTATTTGGATAGTATTACCGGCGGGGGGTGGAATTTAAATAAATCTGACGGTACCAGGTATAGATTCAATATTTATGGCACAGTGGATAGTATAATTCTGAAAAGCGGCAAGTTTTATAAACTATGGCATGCTGCAGATAGCACATACCTTGATAGCATTTCAAGTTATTGTGGTAGCAACCTAACTTTACGCTATGGTGTTTCAAATCAATTATTAAGGTTGTTTTATGATTCTTTAGAATATTACGTTGAATATAGATATGATACAACAAGAGCAGGTATGAATATCAGTCAAGTAATTTCTCATATTAACAGCGATGGTTCGGAGAACATTTTAAGCAGATTTTATTACAATGGCGATATTACTAAAAGTATAAACGGGGATTATGGTTCTGGCAGATTGTCTGTATATCAAAGGGGTTTAGGTTGTATAGACACAACCTATAGAGGTAGTAATAAAAAATATGATCGTCTTTGTTGCTGGTATGATTCAACTAATAACAAATTATGTTATCAGGAAATGATAAAAGGCGATAACGATACTAATATAACAAACGACAAGGTGGTTTATAAGGCTTATATAAAATATTTCTTTAACTCATCAACTACTACAGGATATGATAGTACTAAAGTATACTACTGGGAAGAAAATTCGATAATAGGTGCACATGATCCTACTAATCACAACTTTAATCCTAAGGACAGCCTTGCTGCCTGGACCGATAACGAAAAATATTTTATAAAAACTTTAATATTCAACAAGGACGGAACCAAATACAAGGACATGACCTATAGCCCCATTACCGGGATTACTGTTACTACAAAAGATACAATTTATGACAAGGATTACAATCCCGGTTTGGTGATTGGCCCCAATGACGACAGCACGAAATATTATTACTCCACCTATAAAAACCCCGGTGACACTACCACCCGCTACTGGCCCAGCCCCAGCAAGGTAAAATACCCCAACGGGGATTCGGTGATGACCTACTTCTCGGCCAAGGGGGATTCCAATTACCGGCTGCCGGATTCGAGCCGGGACGAGATGGGGCGGATAACGGTCTACCATTACGATTCTGAATACAACGATACGGCAGTGGTGTATAAGAACCGGGTGCTGGCCGACGGCGAGGGCAGCAACCACGACGTGACCACCAGATACCATTACAACAGCAAGGGCAACCTGATTGAAACCCTGGATCCTCTGGGGCACAAGACCATCATGCATTACACCGATTCCGATACCGGGCAATATATGATAGAACAGCGGATAGACATGGGAACATCCGGGGAGGGTAACGAGGATATAGTCACCCAGTACGGGTATAATTTGAGTAATGGGACTATGGATACCATGACATTCTACCGGGATTACCCCAACAATCCCAGCCGGACCTATTATACCTACGACCAGTTCAAGCATCTGGTAAAGACGGTTTATCCCGATACCGCCAGGGATTCCATGGTTTACGACCTAAAGGGTAATCTGCTTAAAAAATACACCATCAAGACAGATACGCTTTATAAGGCGGAATACGAATACGACCCGCACGACCATCTGACCAAGCTAAAGGAATACCGTTCGCCCAACGATTCGGCCAATGCCTATGATTCCACCCTGTATGCCTACAACCTACACGATAAGATGATATCCCAGACCAACGCTTTGGGTAAAATTACCAATTATACTTACTGCATGGACCGGTTGGTCAAAATCGCCTATCCCGATACCACGTATGATAGCATGGGCTACTGGCCCGGGGGCGATCTGAAGTTCAAAAAAGACCGCAAGGGCCAGGTGACGTATTACCAGTACGACGGCTATTCCGCCGGCTGCGGCTGTATGTCGTCCAGCCGCTCAAGATTGGCCAAAAAGTATTATTACGACAGCTTGGACCAGTATGTCAACGGGTTCAACTATCCTTCTGATTCGGTGATCTACGATTATGACCAGGTTGGCAACCGCACAAAAATGGTTGACAAAAACGGAACTACGATGTATTCTTACGACGGGCTTTATAGGCTGCAAACCGACTCCTGCGGCTATTTGAACACCAAGAACAGATACCAATATGATATGGCCGGCAACCGGACCCGGTTGAAGGTTTATAAGGGCGATGACACTACTATTTGCTATCTTGACCAGAATGATACTTTATATGATAATGCCAATCGGTTGGGGCGCACAACGGTGTCCGGGGATAACTACGATTTTACCTATTGGGATACCGGCATACCAAAGAGGATAAGCTATCCCACCTATGGTTTTTATTTATACGAAGACTATTGGGCTACACCCCGTGGTTATATTGATTCTATGAAAACAACTTACAGAGATGAACAGGGAACCTTTGTATGGTTTAGGAATAAATATACTTACAACGGCTTGGGCGACCGGCTTACCAACTACGTTTACATGACGCGTCCCGGCACTTCGGTGCTTTCCGGCACGATAAATTATACCTACGACGGCCTGCGGCGGCTGAAAAAAGTGCAGAACCCGGCCGGCTTCAACAATGCGGCCACCATAGATTACGCTTATGACGGTCTCGGCAACCGGCTTTCCAAGTACCGGAGCAATGGAAACGACACCTCCTACGCATACAACCAGGCAAACAATCAATTGACAATTTACGATAACATACCGCCCAGCGCGGAGGGATTTTACAACTACTACGACGCCAACGGCAACATGACCACCAGATCCGAATGGGCCGAATGGTATTTCAGCTACGACTATGAGAACCGCTTGACAAAGTGCAAAACGGAGAGCAGCGACAGCACCTTGCTTTATTACAATGGCGACGGGGCAAGGTTAAAAAAGGTGGGAACGAATGACAGCTCCAAGCAGTATATACCGGACGGCATGTATTCGGTGGTGGAAAGAACCAATAGCGACAGGCTGCGGTACAAATACGTTTACGCCAACGGCATGCTGCTGGCACGCACAGACAGTTCTGGCAATACCTACCAATACCAGCATAATGCGCTGGGGAGCGTTATTGGGGTTAATGATAAGAGTTCGGCGGTGTATAAAAGTTATCTGTACGACGAGTTCGGGGATTCTTTAGGGGCTTGGGGCAGCCTGAGCAATAGCTATCGCTATACCGGGCAGGAATGGGACGCCTTGCCGCTGAAAGGGTACAATTTACGGGCACGAGAATATTACCCGAAAGTCGGCAGGTTTATGCAGAATGACCCGATAGGTAATGCAGGCGGTAGTTTGAATTGGTATTTGTATGTGGCAAATAATCCGGTGAATTATATTGATATTCTTGGATTGAGTGAATGTACTCGTGAAGAAATGGTTAACGATGCCGCAGGTATTATGGGTAAGTCTATAAGGTTTTATCGTAATAACGTAAATAGTGGTATGGATTGTGCTCATTGGGCAAAGGCATTTCAAAATATGTTTGGTACCCCAAATACTAAATGTTGTAAAATGACAGATGTAGGTTATTGGTGGTTTAATAATCGTAATTGGCCAATGCATAATTTAATACGTGTTGATTGCACAAGTAAATGTGATGATGATAAATATATTTTCTTTATTGATGGATGGTTGGCTGCATTAATTGGTAATAAAACGCCAATATTCTTCGATATGCCTGGTTCACAACCTACGGGCTACCCTTGGGGAGGAAATTAAAATGTTAAAAAATATTAAGTATCAAGAATTATTTATTTTTATTATTGCTATTTTATTTGTGACGGTTTTCGTAATAATATCTTTTAATAATGCAATATTTATTATTTCACCTTTAGGTATTGCGCTTTATGTTGTAGCAATATTACTAACTGTTTCATTAACTATAACTAAAGCAAAGGAAAGACGGCGGAATATACGCTTTGTAATAATCAATCTAATATTTTTATTATTTCTTTTTTCTATAGCACTTAGATTAGTCTTACATGAAAAAACGATATTGCCAATAGTAAAATATAATACATTATCAAATAAATTATATTTATATTCCGCATTATTAGCAATAATATATTTTATAATATTTGGCCTGATTGATTTTGTTAAGTTTATTGTTGAACGCTTTAAGGTTTTTATAACTACATGCAAAATGGCCCGATAGGCAATAATGGCGGGAGTTTGAACTGGTATTTGTACGTGAGAAATAATCCGGTGAACTGGACAGACCCGACGGGTTTGAAAACGTGCATTAATTGGGGTCATACCCCCTGGGTAATAAAAAATAAAATATACGGTTCATGGGAATTTTATACAATTTTCCCACCCGACAATGGCATTTTGCCAGGGAAGGCTCTATGTACTTGGAAGCGTACTTATTCATATGTAAAAAGTGCTATAAAAATAAAAAAATGTTGGGAAGATTGTAGTGATCAATTTTCGTGGTTTGAAATGGATGGTGAGACTGCTGTTGATGTTTCGACTTTTAATTATAAGCGTACTGAAGGACGAAATATCCCAGGGGTAGGTTCACAATGCAGACATCCAAATAATTCTGCGTGGATTACTGTAGGACCAGGAAACGAGCATTAAAGTGGGAAATAAATATTGAACGGATGAATATTTATCCGCAATAAGTCAATATAAAGGAGTTGATATGACTAAGATATTGAAATCTATATTTGTAATAACATTTTTTTTAGTATGCTTTAATTTATTTTTGTTTACTGTTTTAATGATAATGCCACAATTATTTTTTACAACATCAGTGTTGGTATATGCAAGAATTATTTGTGCAGTTATTTGCACCGTTTTATCATTGTATTTAGTGGTAAAATATATTAAAAAAGAGATAAAAACCACTAATTGGTTCAGATTAAATTTCAGAGATAAAATTATTGTTTTTTGTTGCGTGTATTTTGTTTTTTCGGCTTTGTTGCATCCATTAACTATTACTATCGTTACTTTTGTAAAACAACCAATTGATAAAGTTGTTTTTGATTTTATCGATTTGATATTCTTGCGTATTATAAAATTTCCAGGTTATTATATTACTGCTATCAAACCATCACGTTATATTTATCAAGGCTTAGGCCAAATAGTAACAACAATATTTTGGACATTTATATATGCACTGTATGTTTATATAAATGGAAGAAAGAAAATTGTTAAATAATTATAAGCCCCACAAAATGTGGGGCTTTATTACAAAGGCGATGGGGTGCGCTTGGCCAAGAGCACCAATGCCGATGTTGAGAAGCGATATGTGGTTGACGGCATGAACACGGTGGTGGAGCAGGATGCCGGCGGGTATTTGCGGTATAAATATGTGTATGCCAACGGAATGCTTTTGGCCAGGGTAGACAGCCTCGGAAGAAAATTCTGCTACCACCACGATGCCCTGGGAAGCACCATTGGTATAAGCGATAGCAATTACGCTGTTTACAAGAGTTACCTCTATGATGAGTTTGGCGACAGCCTGGGGGCCTGGGGTTCTACCCCTTATAATGCTTATAGGTACACCGGGCAGGAGTATGATGGAAAGCCTGCATATGCTTACAACCTGCGGGCTAGGGAGTATTACCCCAAGCTGGGCCGTTTCATGCAGAATGATCCGATAGGGGACCAGGGCGGGAGCTTAAACTGGTATTTGTACGTGGCAAATAATCCGATTAATGCCACGGACCCGACGGGATTGTTCGCGTGGTATATGCGGTATGGCCATTATTGTGGCAAAGGACAAGATGCTGGCCGACCTACGCCGATTGATGCACTTGATGCTGCTTGCCAAGCACATGATGACTGTTATGGCAAACTTAATCTTGCTGGGATTGTGGGTGCTTTAGATCCATTCTTGCAGAGTGAGCGAGCATGTGGGAGAGATAAATGCGATAAAGCACTGTGTGAAGCTGCTAAGAACTTCAAGATACCTTATACCGATGCTGCCGGAATGATGGCGGCGAGAAATGCACGTGGTCTTATAATCCTAAAATTCTGTAGCGGTACTTCTGTCCAATAATTTAGTTAAGAGGAAACGAAAATGAAAAATATAAAGAATGTGATTTTAACTATCGGTATCATCTTTGGCATAGTATATTTCAAGGATGTACCAAAGGCAATATTTACAATGGGGAATAATATACAGTTTTGGGAATATATATTTTTTATCACCGGGCCGGTAGCGACTTTACCCATAGCAGTAGTAGGTTGCTTTCATTATAGACTCAGTGGATATATATTATTGATGTGTTCGGTGATAACGTGTATATCCATCATATTTTGTAAAAACCAGGAACATAAACTGTGGTTAATACTATATTTTAGTCTGCCAGTACTAATTATGAGTATAGCAATTATTATAACAAGTAGATGGAACGTAAAGCCGGTAGCAACGCAAACGTAAAGTAAAATAAAATAAAGAAGCCCCGCCGTATGGCGGGGCTTTTTATTGGTGTTCGTAAAGCCTGGCTTAATGCCGGGCTTTTTCCCTTCGATAGAACTCAGGGCATGCTTTTAACGGCCGTTTGCCGTCTTTAACTGCTGTGGCGGCTTACGGAGCTTTTCCCGTTCGAGGTAGGTATCCAATAGCTGGACTATCTGCTTGCGTTCCTTGGCAGGCAGCTTCTCCAATTGGCTTAAACGGCGGTAAAGCCTGTTGTCTTTGGTCTTGGGCGCCGCTTTCAATTTATCCAAGCCCATCAATTGGTCTACGGTCACGTCCAGGGCTTTAGAAATCTTGGGCAGCAGGTGGGCCGGTATGTGCTTGGTCTGCTTCTCGTAGTAGGCGATCACCAGTTGTGGTATGCCGGTCTCGGCCTGCAGGTCCCGCTGTGAATACCCGGCTTCCCGGCGCAGGGTGATTTTCACCTTGCGCCTTTTTGTTTTTTCGGGTATCATTAACCACAATATGATAAAAACCAACCTTCATATATCGCTGATATCCGGGCTTTTCCTGCTTCTGTTGGCAGTACCCGTATTTGCCCAGGTCAAGGGCATGTGGGTGGTGCGCTATTCGCTGACCTCGCCCCAGAACGTCAAGAAGATCGTGGCCCAGGCCCACCAGGCCGGGGTCAACAACCTGTTCGTCCAGTTCTACGCCCGGGGCGAGGCCTATTACGATTCCAAGCTGGCGCCTACCGCCGACTGCGTGACCAGGAATTTCGACCCGCTGGCCCTGATGGTCAAGGAGTGCAAGGCCAGGGGGATCAAGATCCACGCCTGGATCAATGTCTATTTCGTCTGGTCGTCGGACCGCAGGCCGCGGGACGGCCGCCATGCCTATTACCAGGATGACGGCTGGTTCGCCGCCGACCCCCAGGGCCGGAGTTTAAAGGATTACTCCCAGAAGGAGCTGGGTCAGAGAAACCTGGAGGGGGTCTACCTTTCGCCCTCCAGCCCGGAGGTGAAGACCTATCTGCGGGAGCTGGTGAGGGAGATCCTTTTCAAATACGACGTGGACGGCATCCACCTGGATTATGTCCGGTACGGAAGCATCAATTATTCCTACGACGTCTCCAGCCGCACCAGCTTCTACAACCAGTACAAGGTCGATCCCTTCGCCCTGCTGGAGGGGAACCGGGCCCTGGAGCCGTATTGGGCCACCTGGCAGCAGTGGCGGATGTACCAGATATCCGACCTGGTGGCCCAGCTGAAGTTGGACATCATGAAATTCAACCCCTGGGTCCAGCTGTCGGCGGCGGTCAAGCCCGACCCCGACGAGGCCCGGCTGTCGTTCGGCCAGGACTGGCCGGCCTGGCTGGAGAACCGCTGGGCCGATTTCGTGGTGCTGATGGACTATTCGTCCAATACCGGCACCGTGGTGCGGCTGGCCCGGAAGGCCGTAGCCTACAAGGGGCAGGGCCAGGTCTATGTGGGGCTGGGGGCCTGGCGGGACAGCATGGACGGGCTGATGGAGAAGATCCGGGCCCTGCGCAAGGCAGGGATCAACGATATCGTCCTTTTTTCCTATGACGGGCTGGCCCAGCGCAAGATAAGTTTCGAGATGCTGAAACACCGGGGATTCTAGATTTTGATTGAATTGACCGCCTGTCGTCATAAACGGCAGGCTTTTTATTTATATCTTGCATTTATTCAACCCTGAGAGTAAAATTACATCATGAAAAGAATCTTTGTCATCATAGCTCTGATTGTCCTCTTTGCCGGATTTAACGCCTGCCTGGCCGGGGGGATAGACATCGCCCGGCTCAAATACGGCGGGGGCGGGGACTGGTACAACGACCCCGATGAGGAGACCAATCTGCTCAAGGAATTCTCCGCCCGGACCGGACAGGAGGTCAATCCTGAAAAATTCAATATCTCAGCTGATGACGACCAGTTGTTCTCCCATCCTTTTTTGTTCATCACCGGACACGGCGGGATAAAATTCACCGAACGGGAGGTCAAAAGGCTCCGACGATATATCGAATCAGGGGGATTCATCTATGCCGACGACGATTATGGTATGGACACCACCTTCCGGAGGGAGATCAAACGTATCCTGCCGGAATGTTCTTTGCAGGAACTGCCCTTCACCCATCCCATCTACAACTGCTATTACGACTTCAGCGGCGGCCTGCCCAAGATCCACGAGCACGAGAAGGGCCGCCCGGTGGGTTATGGCATATATTTTCAGGAGCGGCTGGTGCTGTTCTACAGTTTCAATACCAATATCTCGGACGGCTGGACCAATGCCCATAACGACCCGCCGGAGGTGCGGGAGCAGGCCATCAGGATGGGGATAAACATCCTGTGGTATGCCGTTACCAATCCGTAGGGATTCAACCGACCTAACCCTTAAACCGTCCCCTCCTTGACCAAGGAGAGCCTGCACTGAGCCGTACAGGTTATTTTTAGCTAGCGAAGTGGGATAAAGGGGTGGTCAGATGGATGTATAGTTTTATAATTATTAATGGGGTCAGTATATAAGTAACATTTTTATTAGGAATCCATGAAACCATGAACACTTAACTGTAAAAACCCTATCGATTCCTGCGTTCCTGGCTTCCTTATAGAATAAATCCATTTGTCTTCGGCCGTTATGCAATTAATTAAGTGCTCTGGTTAATAAAACAATATTTTGCTATATTAGTATATTTAAACACCGTGGTCATGCCCTAGGCAGGGGTACAAAGCCTGGATTCCTTCCTTCGAAGGAATGACAGGCGATGCTATTAATTGACGCAGTATAAAATGGATCAAAAAAGGGATAACATAACTTTAAAAACAGCCCTTCAGGGTATTCACCGGAGGCAGCGGTTTGTAAGCACGATAAATATATTGATTGTTTCATTATATATCGGCTTAGGCTGGCTGTTGCTGCTCCACCTGGCCGACGGGATATTCATGCTTCCATCATATATCAGACAGGCCTCGTCTTACGTGACCCTTGCCGCCTTGCCGGGATTGGCCATATATCTTCTGATAACATCTCTGCGGCAGCCCGATCACCGGAAGACAGCAGCCAATATCGAAAACGTCCTGCCGGAGCTTAAACAGGAGATATCCACTGCGGTTCAGTTCGGGCTGGGTGAGGAAAGCCGGGAAAATTATTCCCGACAGTTGATAGCCGATCTCATCCAGAGGGCGGAGGAGAAGCTGAAAGTGATCCGGGGCGGAAGCTTTTTACCGGTAAGGGCATTGCCTTTCGGCAAGCTTGCGGTATATATTTTAATTTCGCTTACGCTCATCAGCCTGATCAAACCGGCGGAGCTTGGCATCAGCCTGGAGCGATTTATTCATCCCGATGGGGTCATTGGCAATTGGGAGGGGATCGAAATAAACCCCGGAGATGCCCGGGTGGCCAGGGGAAGCGAAATAAGGGTCGACGTCGCCAATCCGGGTCGAACATCGGGCAGGATAGAGTGGCGGGGAGCCGCCAACGGCTCGGCTCCCATGACAATCACCAATGGTAAGCTGGAGGCCGGGATAAAAGCGATCGACTCTTCACTTGCCTACCGCATAGTGCTGGGGCGCCGGCAGAGCCGGTTTTACCGGATAGACTGCTACACTCCGCTGCTGCTGTCGGACATCAGGATCAAGATAACACCCCCCAGATACACCGGCTTTCAGATCCGGCAGACGGAGAACCAGGGGGATATCACCGCCATCAGGGGTTCCCGGGTGTATATAAGTGCCGTTTCCACCTTGCCGCTGGAGGAGGCCGGGCTGACCTTTGACCGGAGCGGACAGAAGGATGTGGCGATAACCGAAGGCCGGCAGTTGTCGGCAAGCTTTTATGTCGGCAAAGACGAAAATTACCGCCTATGGGGCCGCACCACCCAGGGTGACACCTTTGTCAACCCGGCGGAATATAGAATAACCTGCCTGGAGGACGAGCCGCCGGTGATCGAGATCACCTCCCCGGAGGGCGAGGTCCTGCTGGGCGAGGACATGAAGGTGTCATTAACGGGTTTGGCCAGCGACGATCTCGGCCTCTCGGCCGTAAGGTTGGGCTATATCAGCCGCGATCGGGAACAACGCCAGGATATCAACCGCTGGCAGAAATGCCTGGCGGCCGCCGCGGTGGAATATGTCTGGGAGGTCGGGCGGCTGGATGTCCTGCCGGGCGATTCGGTGGCCTACTGGCTGGAGGCCCTGGACAACGATGCGGTATCCGGGCCCAAGACCGGACGCAGCCGGGTTCAGATGATAAGGGTTCCCACCATCGAGGACATCTACCGGTCGCTGGCCACGGCCGACTCTGCGGCCATTGAGGAGATCGGAAGGGCCGAGCAGGCCCGCAGCCAATTGAACCAGGAGATCGACAAACTGGCCCAAAGCCTGAAGGAATCCAGGAAGATCGACTGGCAGCAGCAGGCGGCGGCCGAACAGGTGCTGAAAAAACAGCAGGAGCTGGCGGATCGGCTGGAGAAGGCCATGGAACAGGCGTCCGAAGATCTGGCCCAGCGGGAGAACAAGTGGAGCTTCGATCAGGAAACCATGGAGAAGCTGGCCCAGCTGAGGGAGCTGTTCGACCAGGTGGCTACCGATAAAATGCGGCAGGATATGGAACGGCTGAGACAGGCCCTGGACAAGCTGGACAAGCAGGAGGTCAGCCGGGCCCTGGACAATCTGAAACTGTCACAAGAGGACTTCAATCGTCAGCTGGACCAGACCATGGAGCTTTTGAAGGAGCTGCAGCGGGAACGGCAGATGGAGAAGCTGGACCGCCAGCTGCAGGATCTGACCCAACGGCAGAAGGACCTGAAGGATAGGACCGAGGAGCGCCCGGATCATGATCAAAACCAAAGGTTGTCGGCCCAGCAGAAAGGGCTGGCGGAGGACCTCAAGAAGATCTCAGGCGAAATGCAGGAGCTGGCCAGGGAGCTCAAGGAGCCCAACCGGGAGGCCTCACAGAAGCTGAGCGAAAGCGCCGATCGCCTGCAGCAGAAACAGACCGGCCGAAAAATGGAGAAAGCCTCGCAATCGCTGTCCCAGAATGAAAATTCACAGGCGGCCGACCTGCAGAAACAGGTGCTGTCGGAGCTATCGATGGTCTCCTCCGGCATGCAGAGCGCCCGCAGCAGCATGCGGCAGGCCAAAAATAAGGCGGCGGCCAAAGCCGTCCGGCAAAGGGCCCGGGACCTGCTGGACCTTTCCCGCCAGCAGGAAAGCCTGAACCAGATCGGAACCGATGCGGCGGCCGACCGGAACGATCTGGCCAACCAGCAGCAGATAATCCGGCGCCAGGCCGAACGGATCAGACAGGAGCTGGACAACATGGCCCGGAATAACATGCTGCTGTCACCCCGTTCCCAGCAGATGATGCAGGAGGCCTCCAGACAGATGGACCAAGCCGCCCAGGCCCATTCGGAGGGACGCGGGGACCAGGCCCAAAAGGGCGGCCAGAAGGCCCTGGCCGCGCTCAACGGGGCCGCCATCAGCCTGATGGAATCATCCAGCGGCCAGGGCGGGGGCTCCGGCGACATGATGCAGGACCTGGCCGGCCTCTCCGGCCAGCAGCAATCGATCAATGAAGGAACCAGCTCAACGCTGCCCCTGCCCCAGGAGGGCGGCGGACAGATGTCGCAGCAGGCCCGTAGCCAGATGTCAAGGCTGGCCGCCCGGCAGGAGGCGGTCCGGCAGGGCATGGAGGAGTTCAACCAAAAATACGGCGGCCGGCGGGATAAAACCGGGAGAATGGATGATCTGGTGGAGGAGATGAAACAGGTGATAGAGGACCTCAAAAAACAGCAGGTCAGCCGGCAGACCATCGAGAGGCAAGAGAAGATCCTGACCCGGATGCTGGACGCCCAGCAGTCCCTGAAGGAGAGGGATTTCTCCAAGCAGCGCCAGGCCGAAAGCGGCCGCCTGCCGGAGAACGGCTATCTCCCGCCCAGGACGGATAAAGGGAAATGGACCCCGCAGGGGCTGCCGGCCTGGAAGAACTGGCGGCAGGAGTATTACCCCCTGGAATATAAAGAGATATTGGAGGAGTACTTCAGATCGCTGGGACAATGAAAATAAAATTAAATCTGCTGATAGTTCCGGCGCTTTGCCTGGCCATCTTTGCGGCCCAGGGGCAGAAGCCCCAACGCTTCGACCGATCAATTTGGCAGAAGGCGGTGGCCTGCCTGAGGGATGGCAACCGGGAGGCGGCTTTGGAGCAATTCAAGACATCCCTGGCAGACCCGCCCGACCAGGAGATGGTCCGCCAAGCCGGCCGCCTGTTGCAGCAGGCGGAGGCCGCTACCCAGGCCGAGGCTATCTATCTGTGGGGCCGGAAGGCTCTGAAAGAAAAGGAGCTTTTTGCTTACGAGCTGGGCGAAATATATCAGCAGCAGCTGAAATACCGGGAGGCGGTGCGGGAGTTTGGCCGGACCCTGAAACAACAGCCGGGAAGGGCCATGGGAAAATTCGAGGAGCTCTCCCTGCAGGCTGGGTACAAGGCCGTCTCCCTCCTGGCCGAAAACGAGGTGGCTGTCGAAACGGATGACGGGAGATGGCTGTTGGGAGAGCTTTTCCGCAAGTCAGGCGATCATCAAAGGGCCTGGCATTATTACAAGAAAATAAAGGAAGAAAAACGCCTGCGAATGGCGGTCGGCCAGCTGGCGGCCCAGCCCGGCCAGGATGTTTCATCGGTCATTTCGGTCATTGCCGAATATTTGGAGGGGCAGAGGTCCGATAGCCTCTTTTGGGAGATGAAACTGTCCGGATTATATCTTGCCAAAGGCGATCATCAAAGGGCCGAAAATATGTTGACCTCATTATCCGGCAAAAAGATACCACAGGCCCAACTGGAACTGGCCAGTCTCTGGCTGCGGCATAAGAACAATCCCCGCCGGGCCATGGCTCTGATAGACGATCAGAAAAAACACTGGCCCGATTCGTTGAAGATTGAGGGCGAATTCACCTCCGGACTGTGCCTGATGGCCATGGGAGATTGGGAGCGGGCCGGAGATAAATGGGCCGGGCTGGCTGAGGGGAGATATGATACTAATGTAAAACAGCGGGCCTATTATATGCTGGGTGAAATAAAACTGGCCCAAAATCAAGCCGATGAGGCCCTGAAATATTACGGACAGGCGGCCCGGGCCGACCCCCAAGGGTCATATACCAACGATGCCCTGGCCAGGATACTATTGATTTCCCAGGCCAAAACTGATAAAATCTCTGATGTCGAGTTGCTGGGCCGGGCGATGGCTTTCAAATATCGGGGCGAGCAGGCCCGGGCCGAAATAACCTTCGCCCAACTGGCCGATTCGGCCTCGGGCACCATGGCCGGGGACCTGGCCCTGACCGAGCTGGCGGAGATGGCCCTCTCCCGGGGCCATTTTGAAAGGGCTATCGAACCCTTGAAGAAACTGGCCGAAAGCACTTCGGACACAACGACCGCGGCCAGCGCCTATCACCGGATGGGCCGGATATACTACCACCAGGTCAAGCAGAAAAAGGCGGCCCTGGAGTGCTGGCGGGCCGGGATCATGAAATATCCCAACACCTCGTGGGCCGAGATGATGCGCCAAGAGATGGAATCCGGGCAGGTTCAATAGAAAAACAGATCAATCATAAAATATCAGGAGGCAACCATGAGTTTAGTACCGATAGTGATCGAGCAGAGCGGCAGGGGGGAGCGGGCCTACGACATATATTCCCGGCTGTTGAAGGAGCGGATAATCTTCATCGGGACCCCGCTGGATGATATCGTTTCCAACCTGATCATAGCCCAGCTGCTGTTTCTGGAGGCCGACGACCCCGAGAAGGACATCTTTCTCTACATCAACTCGCCGGGCGGCGGGGTCTCCTCGGGGCTGGCCATCTACGACACCATCCAGTACATCAAGCCGGACGTGGTGACCATCTGCATGGGCATGGCCGCCTCCATGGGGGCCCTGCTGCTGTCCAGCGGCGCCAAGGGAAAGCGCTTCGCCCTGCCCAACGCCCGGGTGATGATCCACCAGCCGCTGGGCGGAGTGTCGGGCCAGGCGGCCGACATCGAGATCCACGCCAAGGAGATCCTGCTGATCCGGGAACAGCTGAACCGGATCCTGGCCGACCATACCGGCCAGCCGGTGGACAAGATATCCAAGGACACCGACCGGAACTTCTGGATGTCCTCCGATGAGGCCCGGGAATACGGGATCATAGACGATATCATGAAGACCAGGAACCAGCTGCCCAAAAAGTAAAATTATTTGACTTTTCAATTATATATCTGATATAATTACTTTCTTTGAAAAAGTCTAAGCCACGGTAGCTCAGGTGGTAGAGCAGGGGACTGAAAATCCCCGTGTCGGCAGTTCAACTCTGTCCCGTGGCACCATAATAAAGCCGGGCGTGAAGCCCGGTTTTTCTTTTAGGATTCAGATGGTTATAAGTTGTGCTTTTCGGCAGTTCTCAGCCGGCAGCAAGGATATACCTCGAAACGACGGCTGATCGTCCGACGCCATAGGCGCCACTATGAATTGTCGGCTTTGGCCGACGGTGTCCGCCGCCGGATGGCAGGACAGGAATGCTGCTGGCGGAAACTCTGTCCCGAGCCTGTCCGCCCTACCCCGCTGTTGGCGGGGGCAGGAGGAGCACCAGATAGAGCCGGGAATAATATCCCGGCTCTATCTTTTTTGGCAATAAACGGCCTATGTTGTTCTGCCAACAAAAGCGCCAACAGGAAAATATTTTACGCCACATCGCGGCCCGTAAAATATATAATTTTTTACCCTTTTAGATTGACAGAGCAGGCCCATAATAGTATAATTTTAAAGGTTAGGCAGACACTCTGTAATCTATAAAACAGCAACAATTTAAGGAGAAACAAAATGGCAAAAAGGATCTCGGCTCTCTTGGCGGTTTTAATGATTATTTCGGCATCTTTTGTCCTGGCCCAGACCGAGGAACCGGCCGACCAGCCGGCTGCCACCGGCGATTTCGCCGCACAGATGATGGGTGGGCTGGGAGTGGTGATGATAGACGGTGACATGTACTATAGGGTCCAGCTGGTTCCGGAGCTGTCGTTCTCCAAGATCGGCCTGGGCCTGGATGTGGACCTGCTGTTCAACAACGACGGCATCCGCAAGGAGGACTGGAACCCCAAGAGCCGCTGGGTGCGGATCATCCGTTATGCCCGCTGGGGGCAGAAGCGTGACGTATTTTATGTCCGGCTGGGGGCGCTGGACGCCGCCACTTTGGGACACGGCTCCATCATGTACCGTTACGGCAACCAGGTCAACGATGCCGACCGCAAGATAGGCATGGAACTGGACCTGGACTTCGGCATGGCCGGGTTCGAATCGGTGGTGTCCAACTTCGGGCGGGCCGAGATCTACGGCGGCCGGGGCTACGTCCGGCCGCTTAAATCCACCGGGATACCGATCATCAAGAATTTCGAGGTTGGTGCAACGGTGGTAAGCGACCTGGATCCCGACCAGAATTCCGGAGTAGATGACAAGGTAACTGTCTTCGGGGCCGATCTGGGCCTGCCGATCATCAATACCAAACTGCTTTATACCCAGCTGTATTACGACTTTGCCAAGATAAAAAACTATGGCTCCGGCAATGTAGTGGGCATTTCGGCCGACCTTAAATTCCCCGGAGAGATCCTGACCTTGTCGTCAAAACTGGAACAGAGATTTTTGGGTGCAGAATATCTGCCCCAGTATTTCGATCGCTTTTATGAGGTGGAACGCTATCAGTTTGGGGCCTTACCACCAAGGAAAGTATTACTGCTGAATTACCTGACCGAGTCCCGCAACGGGACCTACGGAGAGCTGGCGGCCACCCTGGTGGGCAGGCTGACCATACTGGGAAGCTACCAGGCCATTCACAAGGTGCCCTACAGCGGAATGCTGCATTTCGGCACCGACCTGTCGAAATTGATCCCCAACAACAAGATGGAGATCCGGGCGGCCTACGACCAGAAGGGCATCAACGGGGCCAAGGACCTGTTCACCAACAACGAGAACACCCTGGTGACGGTGGAGGGAGGCTATCAGGTGTATTCCCATGTGATGCTGTACCTGACCTACCTGAAGACCTACGAAAAAATCACCAAGGATGATGATGGAAACACCATTCCGGCCTATTACAAGTCGGTGGAGAAATTCTCCCCCCGGCTGGCGGTCAAGTTCAGCTTCTAAATTCAGGGCCAGCGGTCATCGTCTTCCATAAAGATGAATGCCATGCACCGGCATATAAGTTCTTTTTTCGGCAGTCTGGCGGATTTCGTCTTTCCTCCCTTTTGCAGTCACTGTCACCGGAGGACCTCGGAAGGGCTGGCGGGCGGGATCTGCCGGGGCTGCTGGTCCTTGGTCAAAAAATGGCAGGACGGGCAGTGCCAGCGCTGCGGCCAGCCGGTGGCGGAAGCTGGATCCCTATGCCGGCATTGTCTGATCCCCGAATGGGGCTGCAGCGATATCAAGACCATCGGGCCTTTTGAGGCCCCGCTGTCCGAGGCCGTTCATATGCTCAAATATTCGGATGCCAAAAGCGTGTCCCGCCGGCTGGGGGCCATGATGGCCGAGCGTATTGTTTCGGACCAAAGGTATAATAAAGCGGATTTGGTGCTGGCCGTGCCGCTCCATATAGCTCGGAAAAGGGAGCGGGGATACAACCAGGCCCAGCTTCTGGCCGAACAGCTGGGAAAGTCCCTGGGCGTACCCTCTCCGGAAGGCCTGCTAACCAGGGCCCGGCACACCAGAACCCAGACCACCCTGAACAGGGAACAAAGGCTCAGGAACGTTAAAGGAATATTTGCTGTGCATAATCCAGACAGAATCAAGGGCAGATCAATAATACTAGTTGACGACGTGTTGACCACCGGGGCCACCATAGGCTCCTGTGGTCAATCTCTTTTTTCGGCCGGGGCCCGGGAGGTGCTGGCCCTGACGGCGGCCGCCGCCCCGCTGTGATCGCCTTTTAATGGGACGCGGATCTGCAGGGATTTTTAATTCAAAGGGTTCTCTTTGTAATTCCCTCACTTCATTGCCTTCAGTGTAAACCCCGAGCCAGCAGGACTTGCTTGCCTTACTCAGGGCAGGCTTCCAGCGGGAATCCGGGCCGGTAACTAAAAGCCCGATTTCGGTTGACATGCCCGAAGGGTAGTGATAAACTAAATTTTGACAGTTGATAAGGGATCTTGTATGAAAGAAATTTCCATCCTGCAGAAACACCGGTCCAACTACCAGCCCAAACTGCCTCCGGTTTTCATCCAAAAAGAAACATCGGTCGAAGTCCGGGAGGGGGAGCAAGCGGAGCCGCAGTCCGACCAGAAAGCCGTCAACGAAAGATTTCCCAGGACCTACGGGCTTCCATTACTGACCTTTGAGACCACCGAGAAGGCCGAACTTCCGGCCATCAATGTGGGGGTGGTGCTTTCCGGGGGGCAGTCTCCCGGCGGGCATAATGTCATCGCCGGGCTGTTCGACGCTATAAAGCAATTCAACCATAAGAGCCAGCTCTACGGCTTTCTGGAGGGTCCCAGCGGGCTGATAGATAATAAGCAGCTGCTGCTGACCGAAGAGATCGTAGACCAGTACCGCAATACCGGGGGTTTCGACATCATCGGCTCGGGACGTACCAAACTGGAGAAGGAGGCGCAATTCGACCAGGCGGCCGCCACCTGCCGTTCGGCCGGGATCGGAGCCATAGTGATCATCGGCGGCGACGACTCCAACACCAACGCCGCCATGCTGGCGGAGTATTTTCTGCAGAAGGACATCGATATAAAGGTGATCGGCTGCCCCAAGACCATCGACGGCGACCTGAAGAATAAGCAGGTCGAGATCTCCTTCGGATTCGACACCGCCACCAAGGTCTACTGCGAACTGCTGGGCAACATCCAGCGGGACGATCAGTCGGCCAAGAAATACTGGCACTTTATCCGGGTGATGGGCCGGGCGGCCTCGCATATCGCCCTGGAATGCGCCCTGCAGTGCCATCCCAACATCACCATCATCTCCGAGGAGGTGGCCGACCAGGGTCGGCGGCTTAAGGAGATCGTGGAATACATCGCCGGGGTGGTCCGGGACCGCTCCCTGAACGGCATGGATTACGGGGTGGTGGTCATCCCCGAGGGGCTGATAGAGTTCATCCCGGAGATCAAAAAGCTGATAGCCGAGCTCAACGACCTGATGGCCGAGCACAAGGACTATTTCAACGGCCTGACCACCCCGGAGGACAAGCACCAGTTCATCAACAAGAACCTGACCGCCCAGTCGGCCCAGGCTTTCGCTTCGATCCCCCAGGAGATCCAGTGGCAATTATTGGAGGATCGCGACCCCCACGGCAACGTCCAGGTGTCCCGGATCGAGACCGAAAAACTGCTGATCGACATGGTGGGAGACCTGCTGAGGGAATGGAGGGCCGAGGGAAAATTCTCCGGCAAGTTCAGCCCCCAGAACCATTTCTTCGGCTACGAGGGGCGGTGCTCCGCGCCCTCCAATTTCGACGCCGACTACAGCTACAGTCTGGGCTATGCCGCGGCGGCCCTGGTGGCCTGCGGCAAGACCGGCTATATGGCTCAGATCGCCAATCTGGCCGAGCCTCCGGGCAACTGGGTGGCGGGCGGCATTCCCCTGACCATGATAATGAATCTGGAGCGGCGGCAGGGCAGGGATGTTCCGGTGATCAGGAAGGCCCTGGTGAACCTGAACGGCGGACCGTTCAAGGAATTCGCCCGGCAGCGGGATGGCTGGGCCAAGGGCAACGACTACATCTATCCCGGGCCGATCCAGTATTTCGGGCCGGCCGAGGTCTGCGACCGCAGTACCATGACCCTGGCGCTGGAGCAGGGCGAGGACATTCTGAATATTCTGCAGGGCCTGGATGTCCTGCGGGACTCAGATGTCTTTTCCGAGCTGGGGCCGGAGGCCATCATCCGTCTGTTAAGCCTGGTGCAAAGGCTGTACATCAAACCCGGACAGATGGTCATCCGCCGGGGCGAGCTGGGGCAGTGCTTCTACATCGTGATGGATGGCGAGCTGGAGGTGATGGGCAAGGACGACAAGACCCCGGTGGCCACCCTCAAGAAGGGCGACCCCTTCGGGGAGATCGCCCTGCTGACCGACGTGCCCCGGACCGCCAACGTGGTGGCCAGGACCGACGGCAGCGTGCTGTTTTTGGATTCCTACAGTTTCAAGGATTTTCTGGCCGAGTTCGGCAATCTGGGAGACAGACTGGAGAAGCTGGGTGCGGAGAGGCTGAAGGAGCTGGAGGGGAAGGGGAACTGAGCTAAACCAAACTCAACCCCTACCCCCTTCTCTTGCGAAGAGAAGGGGTCGGGGTATGAGTTCAAAGCTGAAAGCTATAATCCTTAATCTTTAATCCATTCGGGAGGACATCATGCCACTAGTCGGAACCCGCGAGATGTTCAAAAAGGCCTATGACGGCGGCTACGCCATCGGGGCCTTCAACGTCAACAACATGGAATTATTGCAGGCCATCGTCGATGCCGGCACCGAGGAGCGGGCACCCCTGATCCTGCAGGTGTCGGCCGGGGCCCGCAAATACGCCCGGCAGGAATACCTGATCCACCTGGTACAGGCGGCCATGGAGACCACCGACATTCCGGTGGCCCTGCACCTGGACCACGGCGACAGCTTCGAGCTGTGCCAGGCCTGCGTGGACGGGGGATTCTCCTCAGTGATGATCGACGCCTCGCATTTCCCCTTCGAGGAAAACGTGGCCCTCACCAAAAAAGTGGTGGACTATGCCCACGCCAAGGGGGTGCCGGTGGAGGCCGAGCTGGGCAAGCTGACCTCCACCTCCGACGAGCCGGGGGCCCGGGAGGCGGTGTACACCGACCCGGACGAGGTGGTCGAATTTGTCAAACAGACCGGATGCGATTCGCTGGCCATATCCATCGGGACCTCCCACGGGGCCTACAAATTCAAGGGCGAGGCCACCCTGGACTTCCCGCGCTTAGAAAAGATCCAAAACCTGCTGCCGGGATATCCCATCGTGCTGCACGGGGCCTCTTCGGTTCCGGCCGAGCTGGTGGATATCTGCAACAAATACGGCGGCAAACTGCCGGGCACCCGCGGGGTGCCGGAAGAATTCCTGGCCCGGGCCGCCAAGATGGCGGTCTGCAAGATCAATGTGGACACCGACCTGCGGATCGCCATGACCGGTGCCATCCGCCAGGTCTTTGCCGAGAGCCCTTCGGAGTTCGATCCCCGCAAATACCTGGGCCCGGCCCGGGAGGCGGTCAAGCAGGTGGTCAAGGGCAAGGTCAAGCTGTTCGGCTGTGCCGGGAAGGCATAAGCATAAAGTTATTATCATGCCATTCCCGCATAAAGTGCGGAATAAATTTCGAATGGCATCCAGGGCTGGATTCCCTCGTTTGAGGGAATGACAGATTAAAGCATTGGTTGTCTGAAAATGCAAAAATCATAATAATCATGTAAGGAGGAATGATATTGGGCGACAATTAACGTCCTTTTAGACTATCTGAATCAACCAGTAAACTAAAAAGGAGCGTGAACATCATGAGCACCGATATCAAAAAATCCCTTCGCGAGCTGACCAAAATGCAGCCCGGCGAGGGCTACGTGCTGAGCGTCTACGTCAACGCCGCCCCGGACGGCAAGGGGCGCAGGAGTTACAACGTTTTTCTCAAGAAGAAATTCAATGAGATCGAGAAGAGCTTAAACCCGCACAGCCCCGAAGCGGAAAGTTTTCCCAAGGACGTCAAGGAGATAAACCGCTACCTGGAGGAGGACCTGAAGCCGGAGAGCAAGGGGGCCGCCCTATTCATTTCCCAGAGCAAGAAAATATTCAAGAGCTTCCAGACGGTGCTGCCGCTGGCCAACCGGGTGATAGTGTCCCGGGTTCCGTTCATCTACCCCCTGGCCAGGATGTCCGACAATTATTACCCTTACGGCGTGATCATCAGCGACGAGAAGCAGGCCAGAATGCTGAAGATATACCTGGGCAACCTGGAGGAGGAGGCCGACATAGTCACCGCCGCCGACGACATCTCGGCCAAGGGCTACGAGACCAGGAAGGGCCGGCTGGGCCTGTCCGACGAGAAACACCAGCGGCACCTTAAGGATCTCCGGGCCAAACACGTAAAAAGCGTCATCCGGGAGGCCCAGAGATTCTTCCAGGGCGATACCGCCCATCTGCTGGTGGCGGCGGAGAACGGGACTTTGGCCGAGATCAACCGGCAGCTGCCGGCCGCCCTCAAGGACAAGGTGATCACCACCGCCAAATTCGACATCAAATCCCCCAACAAAAAGGTGCTGGATGAATCGCTGAAGCTGTTCCATGACCTGGAGAACCAGGAGTCCCAGAGGATAGCCCGGGAGGCCGTGGTGCTGGCTAAAAGCAAGGGGGGCCGGGCCATGCTGGGCACCAAGGCCATCCTGGCGGCCCTGCAGGACGGCCGGGCCGAGACCCTGGTGATCTCGGAAAAATACTCCGGGCAGGGCTGGCAGTGCGCCGACTGCCTGATGCTGGGAGCCCTGGGCAAACCCAAGGTATGCGTTTATTGCGGCGGCAAGGCCATCGACAAAGATCCGGATATGAAGGAGGAGATGGTGGGCCTGGCCCTGAGGCACGGGGTCAAGGTGGAATTCGTGGAGGGATCGGCCGAACTGGACCAGAACGGCGGGATCGGGGTCCTGATGAAGAACAGATGAATCTAAAATCATATTTACCCCTAAAAGCCCATAAATCAATTTTGAGGAGAGCCATATGCCGGTGATCACCATATCCAAAGAGCACGGGGCCGGCGGCAAGCAGATTTCCCAGGACATCGCCCGGGCGCTGGGCTATGAACTGGTGGACAAGGCCATGATCGTCAAGGTGGCCCAGAACGCCAAAGTGACGGCCGAGAAGGTGGAGAAGTTCGACCAGGAGGGCTACGATTCCATGAGCAAGCACCTGAACAGCCTGCTGCTGGCCAATCCCTCCCTGTACTCCGGACTGGGGTTCGAGATGCCGATGGCCGGGCCGGGGATGCTGCCGGCGGGATATGATTTCTTCGATGCCGAGCAATATCTCAAATTCACCCAGAGCATGATGGAGAATCTCTGCAGCAAGGGGAAGGTGGTGCTGGTGGGCCGGGGGAGTCAGGTGTTCCTGTCCGACAAACCGGACTGTCTGCACCTGCGGCTGGCGGCGCCCCTGGATTACCGGATCAAGCGGGTGATGGAGAAGCAGGCGGTCGGGGAGAAGGAGGCTAAGGATCTAATAAGCAAGAAAGACAAGGCCCGTTCGTCCTACATCAAGGATTTCTATCAGCGGGACTGGAACGATCCCGCATTATATCACCTGATCATCAACACCGCCAGGATAAACAGCCAGGGGATCATCGCCATCATTAATGAAGCCATCAAACAAATATAAAAATTTAAACACAGGAGCGTTTACTATGGGTGTGAAAATCGGCATCAACGGTTTCGGCCGGATCGGCCGTCTGGTGATCAGCGCCATGGCGGAACAGAAAACACTGGGCCAGCCGCTGGATATAGTGGCGGTGGTGGACGTCTCCACCGATGCCAAGTATTTCGCCTACCAGCTGAAATACGATTCGGTCCACGGAAAATTCCCCGGCCAGGTGTCCACCGCCAAGAGCGATCCCTCCCTGGCCGAGGATGACGTCATCATCGTCAACGGCCACAAGATCAAATGCATCATGGCCACCAAGGATCCCGCCCAGCTGCCCTGGAAGGACCTGGGAGTGGAGCTGGTGATCGAGGCCACCGGCCTGTTCACCCATTCCGACAAGGCCCAGGGACACCTGGCGGCCGGGGCCAAGAAGGTGCTGATCACCGCCCCCGGAAAGGGCGAGGTCAAGACCATCGTGCTGGGGGTCAACGAAAAGGAGTACGACCCGGCCAAGCATAATATCGTCTCCAATGCCTCCTGCACCACCAACTGCCTGGCCCCGGTGGTCCACGTATTGATGAAAGAAGGGATCGGGATCGAGAATGGCCTGATGACCACCATTCATTCCTACACCGCCACCCAAAAGACGGTGGACGGGCCATCCAAGAAGGACTGGCGGGGGGGCAGAGCGGCCGCCATCAACATCATCCCCAGCTCCACCGGCGCCGCCAAGGCGGTGGGCGAGGCCATTCCGGCGGTTAAGGGGAAGATGACCGGGATGTCGTTCCGGGTGCCGACGGCCGATGTTTCGGTGGTGGATCTTACCTTCCGTTCCGAGAAGGAGACCTCCATCGAGGCCATAGACGCCCTGCTGAAGAAGGCCTCCGAGACCTACCTCAAGGGCTATCTGGGTTATGCCGACGAGGAGATGGTCTCCACTGATTTCATCCACGACCAGCGCTCGTCCATCTACGATTCCCTGGCCACCCTGCAGAACAATCTGAAGGGTGAAAAGCGGTTCTTCAAGATCGTCAGCTGGTATGACAACGAATGGGGATACTCCCACCGGATAGCCGAGCTGGCCAAATTGATGGCCGATAAAATGTAACCGGAGGCTTTAAGGGCGCCGCATGGTTTTGGATTGTGCGGCGCCGTATTTGTATCCATGAAAAAGATATTCTTAATAACGATCCTGGTGATCATATCCTCCGGGCGGTATGTTTTTTCCGATGCCACAGCCCGGGAATTGCAGATATTCCAGACCAATTCCACCAACGGGAACCTATTCCCCTGTCGCTGCCCCAGCGAGCCCAAGGGGGGACTTGCCAAACAGGCATCCCTGATAAAGAAGCTGGCCGGCGGCGGACCTTACTGGCTGCTGGAGTCCGGGGACATCTTCGGGATCAACACCGACCGGCCCTCGGATTCGCTGGTTTTGGCGGCCTACCAGGCCATGAAGTACCAGGCGGTGGCCGTCGGCGACCAGGAGCTGGCCAAGGGGGGCGACTATTTCCTGCAATTGAAAGACCGGTTTGACATTCCCTTTGTTTCCGCCAATCTGCTTTACAATGGCAGACCGATGGCCGAAGCCTACCTTATCTGCTCTTTAGGCAAACCAGCGGTAAAAGCTGCGGTGATCGGGCTGATATCGCCCCAGACCATGCTATATTACCCCCAGGAAAAACTGGCGGGCATACAGATCCTTCCGCCCCAACCGGTGCTCCGTGGCCTGATCGACAGTTTAAAGGGCAAGGTTGACCTGTTCATCCTGGCCTCGCATCTGGGGTTCGAGGAAGAGGTTGAGATCGCCCAAAAATTTCCGGAGCTGTCGCTGATCATCGGCGGGCACAGCCAGACCGAATTGAATGAAGCGGACCGTACCGGAAACGTGCCGATAGTAGAATCGGGCTCCAGCGGCAAACGGCTGACCAGAGCGGTTTTGACCAGAAAGAACGGCAAGTGGCTGTTATCGGAATCAAAGCTTTATGGAATAACCTCCGACCTGCCCGACGATCCCGCAGTTTCTAAAATTATAGGACCAATGCCGGGTTATTCCCATCATAATAGCGACACAGTAAGCAGCGCCAAGATCGAAAGATCGGTCATTCATATCTTTGTGGCCCCGGACTGCCCCGACTGCCAAAAGCTGGAGGATGGGCTTTTCAAAAAAACAGCCCGCCAATATTCCAGCCAACTCAAGATCCAGTATCATATGGTTGATGATTCCCGGGAATACAAGTTACTGCTGGATTATGAAAAATTATGTAACGATAAAAACAATGAGATACCGGCGGTAGTCATAAACGGCCGGATCCTGGCCGGGGTGGAGGAGATCGAAAAAGAATTGGAGGGCCTGCTGGGCCTGCAGTTGAACCGGAAAACTATAGAGAACACAAAAGATAAAAGATCAGATATAAAAAACAGCGGACTAGAAAACACGACAGCAAACGAGGCATTCGTCGATAGCATCTACCTGGCCTTGGTCACCGACCTGCGCTGCCAGAAATGCGGCCGGGCCGAGTACATGATAAGGGCTTTGCAGGATGAGCATCCCCGGTTGGCGGTCAGGAAGTTCGACCTGCAGACCAGGGAGGGCAAGCTGATGGCCGAGGCCCTGGGCCTGCTATACGGCCTGCCGGGCGACAGCCGCCTTAAGGCTCCGGCGGCCTACCTGGGGGAAGACTATCTGCTGGAGGCCCAGATGGACGATCAGGCCCTGTCGTCCCTGATCGCCAAGTACCAGGCCGGCACTCTCCGCATTCCCTGGGAGGAGGCCCAGGTCCTGGCCGACCGGGCAGGCCAGAGCATCTTCCAGCGCTTCAAATCCTTCGGCCTGCTGGGGGTGATGGGGGCGGGTCTGCTGGACGGGATCAACCCCTGTTCCCTGGCGGTGTTGGTGTTCTTCATCTCCTACCTGGCCTTTGTGGGCCGCAAAAGATGGGAGATCCTGGCGGTGGGCATCTCCTACACCCTGGCCGACTTCCTGGTGTACTTCCTGATCGGCATCGGGAGCCTGTCTTTCCTGATGACCCTCAAGTCACTTCCCCTGCTAAGCAAAATACTTTACTGGCTGGCGGTGGTCGCCGGGTTCATCCTAGCCTTCTATAATTTCAGGGATTATTTGAAAGCCCGCCGGGGAGATCTCTCCGGAATGGACCTTCAGTTGTCCAGCAAGACCAAACAGCGAATACACAAGGTCATCCGCGACCGAATGGGGGCCGGGGGGCTTATCGGAGGTGCTTTTGTGGCGGGGCTGATCACCTCGGTCCTGGAGTTCGCCTGCACCGGGCAGGTCTATTTGCCCACCATCGCCTTTGTCAGCCAGATATCCTCGGCCAGATACCAGGCCTACGGCTATCTGCTGTTGTACAACCTGATGTTCGAGGTGCCGATGATAGTCACCTTCGTCATCGCCTTCTGGGGGGTGTCATCCAAGACCATCGCCGGATGGGCTCAGCGCTCGGTGGCCGGAGTGAAACTGGCCACCGCCATACTGTTCACGGTGATGAGCCTGGCGCTGATATTGATTCTGCTAGGTTAATAATTTTGACTCTAAATGAAATTGATATACAGCTTATAGCATGTAATATTTGTAAATGGCAGTGTTGCAAGGGAAGAAACACCGTTTTGAGGCTTGGCTTCTTTTACCGCTTTCTCTTTAAAGAGAAAGCTACAAAGTCACGCCAAAGGCGGATCCGCCTATATGGATTTACCTGCGGTGGCGGAAGAACTGTCGCTGCACCGCTGCCTGGAAGTTTTAATATCCATCTGCCTAAATGTCTTGACCACGAAACAGGGCACTCGCAGGCAAAACATTCTTTACGGCAGCTTTTGCCAAACAGCAGCGCTGATGCGACCCGGGACCCCGCCTTTAAGTGGAGCGGTGTAAGCATCAGCCCCGATAAAGCAGTCATTGTGTCATTTGCATCAGGCTTGTTCTGGTTCAATGGATGCCGGGGCGCAGGTCTTACTGTCCGCGCAACTGGGCGGAAAGGACATCTTTGGTTACTTTCTTGGTTACAAGAAAGTAACAGGTAAGACATTGCAGGAATGCTTTTGTACAAACTAAATACCGAAAAAATATAATTATAAAAGAGAGTTATGCCGAGTAATTATTTTCAACAGAACAAAGATTATCTTATGGCCACCGCCGTGGGATTATTGGCCGGATGGCTGGACCTGCTTCATGTCAGCTGGATATGGGCCGCCTTGTTGGTATTGTTTGGCGGAGCAGCTTTGGGACATTTCTTCGAACGGCACCCCCGCAGCCTGGCTTTCTCGCTGGGGTTCGGACCGTTCCTGCTGCAGCTGGCGGCCCTGATGTTCGACCGGATGCCGGCTTTCAAGCAGAACCTGTTCTTCTCCCTGCTGGCTCTGATCCCGGCTTTCCTAGGGGTCTATGCCGGGCAGCTGTTCAAAAAACTTAATAAATAGCAATAGGACTTTGGCCGGATATGAACAGCGGCTCCCTCGACAGTTCCCAGAAAAACCCCAGGTACAAACGGCCGATGCTTTGGCTGGAATCGGTGTCCGGCTATTTTTATCCTTTTGAAATAATAGAGCGCAAGATAGACACGCTGGAGATCATCGGGGAATGGGAAACGGCTGAGGCCATCCTTACCGGTTCGCTGTTAGAACTGGATAGGTTCGATGACAAGATCATGCTGGCCGAAGCCTGCAGCCGGCTGGGCAGCCTGAAGGTCAATCGGGGCCAGTATTCTGATGCCGGCAAGGTATTCGATCGGTCCCTTACCATCTTTCAGGATGCGGACGATAAAAGAGGACAGGGCCGGGTGCTGTGCAACATCGCCAGCATCCATCACAACCGGGGGGACTACGACAGCGCCCTGGACTGCCTGAAAGAGGCCCTGGGGTACGCCGAAGAGTTGGATAACAAACAGGGGATCAGCCGGGCCATCGGCAATATCGGTATCATCTATTATGAGAAGGGCGATTTCCAGAAGGCGGTCGAGTATTACCAGCGGGCCATGGATATCTCCCGGGAGCTGGGCGACCAGGAGACCGAGACCATCTCGGTGGGCAATATCGGGATGATCTACCAGGAGATAGGCGACTATCCCAAGGCTTTGGAGTATTGCACCCGTTATCTGAAGATGGCCCAGAGCCAGGGGAACAAACAGGTGATCAGCTATGCCCTGGGAAATGTGGGATCCATCTATTTCGAACTGGACGAACTGAAAAAGGCCAGGGAATACTTTAAGAAATACCTGGAGATATCCCTTGAATTGGGGGACAAACCGGGCCAGATAGTGGCCTGCGACGACATGGGGATCACAGAGATGTTTCTGGGCAACTTCCCGGCCAGTCAGGAATATTACGACAAGGCTTTGGAGCTGACCTCCGAACTGAGCAATGCCGAGAATCTGGCGGTCCTTTTGGCCAACATCGGCAAACTGCAGGCCCGGCTGGGAAATATGGTCCAGGCGGAGGGATATTTTGTCAAAGGCATAGAAAGCGCCAAGAAAACAGAAAATAATTTTCAACTGGCGCAGAATTACTTTTTCCTGGCCGATTTCTATCATAAGGAAGGGCGGCTGCAGCCGGCCAGGGAGTACAATCAAAGGGCATTGGAACTGGCCCGGGAGACCAACTGCCGGGAGGTGATCATAAACGCGGGGATACTGGAGAACCTTCTGCTGGCAGGGGATGACAGGCCCCGGGCCGTCTCCGGCCTGGAAACCATGCTGTCGGACATTCAAACCGAGAAACACCGGGCGGAGATAAATTATCACCTTCTCAAGCTGGCCGGCCGGGAAGTCAACCGGAAAATTGCCGCCGGGCTTTATAGGGAACTTTGGCAGAGATCGGGCAATATAGATTACCGTGACCGGCTGAAAGAAATTCAAACATCCATTAATAAAAGGGAACCATGAAAGAGCTGATACTTAAGAACGTGAAGATAGGCCGTGGGAATCCGCTGGCCCTGATAGCCGGGCCCTGCGTGCTGGAGGACGAGGCGGTGGTGATGAGGACCGCCGAACAGGTAAAAAAGATCTCCGAAAAGCTGAAGATCGGCCTGGTGTTCAAGTCCTCCTATAAAAAAGACAACCGTTCTTCGGCCAAGAGCTACCAGGGGCCGGGGCTGGAAAAGGGTTTGAAAATACTGGAGAAGGTCAAAAAGCAGTTCGATGTGCCGGTGCTCTCCGATGTGCATTATCCCGAGGAGGTGGCGGCCTGCGCCCAGGTGCTGGACATCATCCAGATCCCGGCCTATCTGTGCATGCAGACAGAGCTGACATTAAGGGTCGCCAAGACCGGCAAGGTGGTCAACATAAAAAAGGGGCAGTTTTTGGCCCCGGAGGATATGGGACATATCGTCAAAAAGATCGAGGAGACCGGCAATACCAATATCCTGCTGACCGAGCGCGGCAGTTGCTTCGGCTACCACAACCTGGTGGTGGATTTTAAGGCCCTGCCCATCATGCGTTCGCTGGGATATCCGGTGGTGTTCGACGTCACCCACACCATCCGCAAATATGGCAAGCCATCCAGCGATCCGGCCGGGGGGAGCCCGGAATTCATCGAGCCGCTGGCCCGGGCCGGGGTGGCCTGCGGCTGCGACGCCATATTCATCGAGACCCATCCCAGGCCCTGCGAGGCCAAATGCGATGCAGCCAGCATGCTGGAGCTGTCAAAATTGGAGCGGCTGCTGGAGAGTTTAATGGAACTGGACCAGGTGGCCAGGAAGTACGTTTAACCACCAAGCCACCAAGAAATTATCTGGAGCTAAAGTGTCATCCCCGCAACAGCGGGAATCCAGGTTTGGATGCCCGTTTTCACGGGCATGACAAATAGGATGAAATAAAGCCAAAGGAGTAAGTGATGAAAAAGATTATCCTGATCTCAGCCCTGATGCTGATAGCCTCCGGCACGTTTGCTCTGCAGACCATAGAGCAGAAGACCCCCATTTCGCAGGTGGTGATCTACAACGACCGGGTGGAGATAACCCGGATGCACAAGACCGGCTACCAGCCCGGGGAATACCAGCTCAAGATGACCGACCTGCCGTCCTCGCTGGACGAGAACTCGGTGCGGACCTCGGGGAGCGGCACGGCCGAGGTCAAGATCAACGGGGTGAAGATCGAAACGGTCTACCTGGACACCACCACCAACCAGAAATACAAGGCCCTGGAGGATTCGGTGGAGCAGCTCAAGGAACAGCAGAAGATCTACGACGACCGCTACGGTCTGCTGCAGAAGGAGGCCGATTACCTGGAGAAGATAAAAAATGCCAGCACTGCTTTGCCTTCAGGCAGAGAATCCGAAAAGCCCAGATCCACCACGGTCAGCGAGTGGACCGGGCTGTATAATTTCTACGATGCCAAATTCGAAGCCATAAACAAGGAACAGCGGAGCATCGAGAAAAACAAGAAGGCCCTGCAGGCCAGGCTGAACGCCCTGCAGAGCCGCCTGCACAAGATATCGGCCGGGGCCAACCTGACCAAGAAGAACGTCAGCGTCAGCTTCACCGTCAAAAAGGAGGGCAGTTTGGCCCTAGCCTTAAGCTATATGATGATGGGGGCCTCCTGGCATCCCCAATACGACATCCGGGTGTCGCCGGAGAACAAGGAGGTGGAGTTCACCTATTACGGGGTGATCTACCAGAACACCGGCGAGGATTGGAAGAACGTCAAAATAACGCTGTCCACCGCCCAGCCGTCCATCTCCGGCTCCATGCCGGCCCTCAAGCCCTGGTATGTGGATGTCTATCAACAGTATTATCAGAAGGGACAAGCACCGCAAAGAGCCAAACAGATCCTTTCTGTCGGTAAAGAAATGCAACAGGTTCAGTCTCCTATTTTTGATGAGGCAACTTCACCATCACGAGGTGTTATAGGAAATACGGCTGGAATAGTTACTTCTGATGTTGAATTCACAGGCACCTCCTACGTTTACCTGACACCCGGCGAGAACAACATCCCCTCGGACGGCGAGCCGCACAAGATCCCCATCGCCTTCGAGACCCTGAAGGCCGACTTCGAATATTCTTCGGCCCCCCGCCTGAAACAGTACGCCTACCTGCAGGGCAAGGTCAAGAACACCACCGAGTATCCCTTCATCGCCGGGGACATCAACGTTTTCTTCGGCAATAATTTCGTGGGCACTTCGGCCATCAACACCGTCATCCCCTCGGAAAAGTTCGACGTCTCGCTGGGCATAGACGAGGGCATCAAGATCACCCGGCAGAAGGTGAGGGACCTGGTCGAGAACGGCAAGCGGATCAAGCGAACCTACGGCTACAAGGTGACGGTCAAGAATCTCAAGAAAACCAAGGAGATCCTGACGGTCAACGAACAGTATCCGGTCTCCCGGAATGATAAGATCAAGGTCAAATTGGTGTCGCCCAAGTTCGACGACGAAAAGCTGGAATACGGGATCAAGGAAAAGGCCAACGGCATCATCGAATGGAAGATGGAACTGGGCCCGCAGGAGAAGAAGGAGATGGAATTGGAGTACATTTTGGAATATCCCGGCGGGGTCAGCGTGACCGGACTATAATATAACCACCAAGACACCAAGGCACCAATAATCTAATTCAATTTCCAAAGTGGATATGGATAAGCTTGTGCCCTTGCCAGAACATCTAGATAGATTGGCGAAAATAGTGGTGGACTCTGCTTATAAAGTTCATACTGCACTTGGCCCAGGGTTGCTTGAATCCGTGTATGAAAAATGTATGTTGCCTGAACTAAGGTCACGGAACATTAAATGCAAAGAGCAAGTGGAAGTGCCGATCACTTATGGAGAAGTAAAAATAGATGCAGGTTTTCGGATAGATATTATAGTTGAGGATGAGGTAATTGTAGAACTTAAGGCAGTAGAAAAACATAACCCCCTATACGAAGCCCAATTGTTGACATATTTAAAACTCACCAAAAAGCGATTAGGATTATTGATAAATTTCAATGTTCCTGTTATCAAACAAGGGATAAAAAGAATAGTTTTATAAACTTCGTGTCTTGGGGTCTTGGTGGTTAAAAAGAAGGAAGGAAAATGAAGAACAGCAATAAGAGCATAGTCAACCTGGGCAGGAAGGTCATCAAGACCGAGGCCCTGGCCCTGAACGAATTGGCCGACCGTCTCAATGGCAATTTCGACCAGGCGGTGGATGTTCTGTTTAAGGTCAAACGCAAGGTGATCGTCACCGGGGTGGGAAAATCCGGGCTGATCGGCCAGAAGATAGCCGCCACTTTGACCTCCACCGGCACCCCGGCCTTCTTTCTGCATCCCACCGACGCCCTGCACGGCGACCTGGGGCTGGTGCGCAAGGGCGACGCGGCCATCATCATCTCCAAGAGCGGGGAGACCGACGAGCTGTACGAACTGCTGTCTGTCCTGAAGAGGGTGGGGGTCAAGATCATTGCCCTGCTGGGCAAGCTGGATTCCCCGCTGGCCGGGCTGTCCGACGTGGTGCTGGACGTCTCGGTCAAAGAGGAGGCCTGCCCGCACGATCTGGTGCCCACCTCCAGCACCACCGCCGCCCTGGCCATGGGCGACGCCCTGGCCGTGGCCCTGTTGGACCAGCGTAATTTCAGCCCGGAGGACTTCGCCTGTTTCCATCCCGGCGGTGGGCTGGGCAAAAGGCTACTGCTGAAGGTGTCCGACCTGATGCTGACCGGGAAGGATGTTCCCATCGTCGCCAGCGGATCGGGCATGAAGGAGGCCCTGATAGAGATGACCGCCAAGCGCGGGGTGACCTCGGTGGTGGACGAGAAGGGCAGACTGCTGGGGATCATCACCGACGGCGACCTCAAAAGACTATTGGCCAGGACCAACGACATCTTTTCCTTAAAGGTGGACGAGGTGATCGGCAGGAACCCCAAGACTGTTGACCAGGAGCGCCTGGCGGTCAAGGCCGCCAAGATGATGGAGGACCACCGGGTGACCTCCCTGCTGGTGGTGGACAAGGAGAAGAAGCCGGTGGGGATAATCCATCTGCATGACATAATGCAGGCGGGAGTGCTTTAGATTTTTAAAATCTTTCCAGAAGATGGTAGACATTTAATAGAAATTTATATACAACTTAACTAAATATTGGAGATAACATGGATACTTCAAAATTACGGACCCTTTATCAAAAAAATGAAATTGCCCATTTGTTTTTTGACTATATTGCAAATAGAAAAAATAATGCATCTGAAAGTCGTATACACCGTATAATATCTAATATAAAACAAGGCAACAATGATATTTCAAGAAGCCAAGTTATTGAACTTTTAAAAGAATTAGAAAACATCGGTTGTGGTGAGTTTGTTGCTGGTCGTCATGGTTGGCCTTCTAGATTTGTTTGGAACGTCGGTATGATTAGTGTTGGTAAAATCGCTCGAGGCGAATCACAAGAAGCTGAAGAGTTGCCAGAAGAAATTGAAACACAAGAGGAAGATATTGAAATGATTGCCCATGCATATTTTTTGCGAGCTAATATGCAAATTGAAATAGAGTTGCCGGATAATTTAACAAAAAGCGAAGCAAACAGAATGGCTGAATTTATTAAATCGCTTCCTTTTGAAAATAATGAACAGTGAAGTATTTTGTAATAATTAAAAACACCATAAAAAACAAATGGTTTTTCGTTTATCTGGCATAACAATTCTGGTATAAATTTTGCTGTGCTATTGACAAATGAAACCACGCTCCTCTAATTTATTGACAGATAAATCGTTATAAAAGACTTCAAATTTTATTAAGCGGCCTTTTTATTAAAAAAGGCCGCTTTTTAGCTTGAAAAGGGCAGGTGGCTGTGGTAAATTTAACTGTGCGAAAAAAAATACGACGCCATATACAATACATCCTGATCCGGGCAGTTCTCTTTGTCATCCAAATACTTCCCAGAGGGGCGGCCGTCTTCGCCGCCGCCGGGCTATCCGGCCTGGCCTGGCGCCTCCTGAAAAAGGAAAGAAGGAAAACCCTCTTCAACCTGGCCCTGATCTTTCCGGAGCGCAGCGACCATGAGGCCGTGGGGCGGAAGGTCTTCAGGAACGTGGCGGTCTTGGCGGCCGATGCCTTCAAACTGTCCGAGCTGAGTGATAAGCAGATGAACGAACTGGTGACGGTGGAAGGGCGGGAGCATTTCGATGCCGCCTATAACCTGGGCAGGGGCCTGGTGGCCGTCACCGGGCATATCGGCTGCTGGGAGCTGATCCCGGCCTGGTTCTCCCGCCAGGGCTACAAGATCAGCGTCATCGGCAAGCGGGTATATGATCCCCGGCTGGACAAACTGCTGATCAAAATGCGCTCCGGCCAGGGAGTCAATATAATCGACCGGGACAGCGGGGCCAAGGATGCCCTGCGCGATCTGCGCAGCGGCCATGCGGTGGGGATACTGATAGACCAGGACACCCGGGTGGCCAGCATCGACGTGGAGTTCTTCGGGCATCAGGCCAGCACTCCGGTGGGGGCGGCCGCCCTGGCCGACAAGACCGGGGCCCCGGTGGTGCCGCTGGCCATCCTCCGCCAGCCGGATGGAAAATACCTGCTGTCCATCAAGCCGGCCATAGCCTTCAACAACGATCTGCCCAAGCAGGAACGGATCCGGGCCATGGTCCAGGAGCAGACCCGCCAGCTGGAGGAGTTCATCCGGCGTGACATCACCCAATGGGTGTGGATGCACCTGCGGTGGAAGGAAAAGCCTTGAGTTAACGATTGATATAAGATGGTCGGACAGCGTCATACAATAGGGAAACGAAAGTCACTATCAAAAAGACATATAAAATCTTAGACATTTAATTGACATTCTTTTGCAATGAGAAACAGATCGATATATATATTGTCATTAATATTACTGGCGGGGTGCGGGACCAAGGACCAGCCGGCCCGGATCCAGCCGGTTCAAGGCAGAACGCCCTCCCAGACCATCGTGGATTTCAACCTGATCGAGACCATCCTGGGCCGCCGCTCCTGGGTGCTCAGGGCCGACCAGGCCGACACCTACGACCAGAGCCAGGAGGTGGACCTGCGCAAGCTGGATATTGATTTCTACAAGACCGGCACCGACTCGGTCAACGCCACACTGACGGCTGATTTCGGCAAGGTCAACATGGCCTCCCGCGACATGGAGGCCAGCCGGAATGTCCGGATGGTGACCAGCGACAGCCTGGTGCTGACCACCGACCACCTTACCTGGAATAACGATACCAAAAAATTGTTCACCGAATCGGCCATCCGCCTGGAGAAGGGCACCGACTGGCTGACCGGCGACGGACTGGAGGCCAGCTCGGATCTCAAGGAGATCCAGATCAAAAGGAACGTCAGGGGCCAAAAAGATCTGTTGAACATAGAACGATGAGCTGCCTTGCCGGAATATTGATAGCCGCCCTGATGGCGGCCGCGGCGCCCGACACCAGCCAGCCCTACATGGTGTCGGCCAATTCCATGAAGGTCCAATTAGTGGGACAGGACAAGGTGACCTGGCTGCGGGGAGGGGTGGAGATCATCCACGGGCCGACCGTCATCCGGGGCGACAGCGCCCGGGTGTCCACCCTGCAGGAGCAGGCCCTGATCTGGGGCCATGTCCGGATAACCGACCGGACGGCCGAGCTGGCCGGGCAGAGCGCGGTCTACTTTAAAAGATACGGCCGGAGCGTCCTGCAGGGCCGGTCAAACCTTAGGGACGGCGGCTGGACCCTGACGGCCGATTCCCTGGTCCATCTCCGGGACCAGGCCAAGAGTTACGCCTTCGGCCAGGTGGAAATGCGGGACTCGTCAGGCAAGAGCAATATCCAAAGCGACTACGGGGAATACTGGCACCAGGAGAGCTATGGCCTGCTGACCGGAAGCCCCAAGTACTCCATCACCGGCGGTGGCGGCAAGCTCAGCACCATCACCTCCGACCGGATGGAGGCCTATCAGCAGGGCCAGGTGGCCATCGCCACCGGCAATGTCAATTACTCCGAGGACAGCGTCTGGGCCTCGGCCGGTAGGATGTCCTACTTCAGGAACGAGGGCCGGTTGTTCCTGGAGGAGCAGCCCCGGGTGTGGCGCAGCGATGCCGACCTGTCGGGCCGGACCATTGAGCTTTCCTTCTACCGGGACAGTCTGAAGAACTCGGTGGTGCGCGATTCGGTGGTGCTGCGGCAGTTTTTGGCCGAGCCGGGCGACATCGACCTGATCAAATGCGACAGCCTGTGGATAGAATTCTCCCAGGGAAAGCTCTCCCAGGCCCGGGCCACCGGCAGCGCCTGGAGCCGCTACCACCAGCTGGACAAGGGCCAGGTCTCGGGCTGGAACGTCACGGCCGGCGACCAGATGGAATTTTATTTTACCCAAGGTAAGATTGATAAACTCAAGGTGAATCAAAAATCTCGGGGTGCCTATTTCGAATTGGAGAAGCCATGAGTCCCACTAAGATGGGATTAAGGCAGGAACTGCGACAGGTGCTGGCTCCGGAGATGCTGCAACTGCTGAAACTGCTGCAGCTGCCGACCCTGGAACTGCAGCAGCTGGTGCGCCAGGAGCTGGAGATCAATCCCCTGCTGGAGGAGATCCTGGAGGAGCCCTCCAGCGATATGCAGAAGGAGACGGAGGAACGGGAGGAGCACAACGAGCCGTCCCCGGAGCTGGACCGCATCGACTGGCGGGATTACATGCAGGAGGGGGTGGACGACCGGTACCTGAAGAACCTGGAGCCCACCGAGGAGCCCGAGGGCCCCATCATCGCCCAGAAGGACACCTTTCAGGATTATCTGCTGTTCCAGTTGAGGACCTCGGCGGCCGATCCCCAGGCCACCGCCATCGGAGAGTACCTGATCGGCAACCTAAGCGACGACGGATACCTGACCACCACCCTGGAGGAGGTGGCCCAGGCCCTGGACCAGGATATAGGCGCGGTGGAGCGAGCCCTGGCCGAGGTCCAGAAGCTGGACCCGCCGGGGGTGTGCTGCCGGGATCTGCGGGAATGCCTGCTGATCCAGCTGGGGATACTGGGGCAGGAGGAGAGCCTGGCGGCCAGGATCGTGTCCGGCCACCTGGACGACCTGGTGCACCAGCGATACCCGGTCATCGCCCGGGCTTTGGGCGTCCTGGAATCCCAGGTGCTGCAGGCCCGGGAGCTGATCTCTTCGCTGTCGCCCAAGCCGGGGGCCAGTTTCACCAGCGACCAGTCGCAGTATGTCTACCCCGACCTGGTGATAGAGAAAAGGGACGGGGAATACCTGGTCAGAACCAACGACCAGGCGGTGCCGCGGGTCAGGCTGACCACCGGCTACCGCCAGATATTAAGCCAATCCAGAAAATCCAGCCCCCAGGACCGGGAGTATGTGGTCAAGAGGCTGGAGGCGGCCCGGTTCATCGTCCGGATGATAGAGCAGCGCCGCCGGACCATGAGCCGGATAATGCAGGCCATCATCCAAAGGCAGACGGAGTTCCTGGACAAGGGCATCAGGTACCTCAAGCCCCTGACCATGAAGCTGATAGCCCAGGACATCGAGATGCATGAATCCACCGTCAGCCGGGCGGTGCACAACAAATACGTGATCACCCCCAACGGGATGCTGCCGGTGAAATATTTCTTCGGGGTGGGGCTGAAGTCCGATTCCGGGGAGGATTCCGCCAAATCGATCAAGGACACCATCGCCGAAATGATCAGGCAGGAGATCTCCCAAAAACCCTTAAGCGACCAGGAGATCGCCGATAAGCTGAGCCGCCAGGGGATCACCATCGCCAGGCGGACGGTGGCCAAGTACCGCGAGGAGCTGAAGATACTTCCCACCAAATACCGCCGGGAAAAAAGATGAGCATTACGGAAAGCAAAACAATAAAATCCGGTCCGGGGCGGCTGCCCGGCCATTTCAAACAGCGGGTCGTCAGGTCCCCCAAGGTGGAGGAGGTGGCCGGCACCTTGAGCCGCTTAGGCCTGCATTCGGTCTGCGAGGAGGCCCGGTGCCCCAACCGCAACCATTGCTATTCCGAGGGCACGGCCACCTTTCTGATAATGGGAGGCAGCTGCACCAGATCCTGCGGGTTCTGCGCCGTCAGCAAGAGCGCTCCCCAAGGGCTGGATCCCGAGGAACCGCGGGCGGTGGCCCGGGCGGCAGCCGAACTCAAACTGAAATATGCGGTGGTGACCTCGGTCACCCGCGATGATCTGGAGGACGGCGGGGCCGGCCATTTCGTGGCGGTCATCGAGAATATCCGGCTGCTGGATCCCCCGGTCCTGATAGAAGTGCTGACCCCGGATTTTAGGGGCCGTCCGGAATCGATCGATGCGGTGATCGCCGCCGGGCCGGATATCTTCAACCATAACCTGGAGACCATCGCCCGGCTGTATCCCCTGGTGCGCCCCCAGGCCGATTATAAAAGATCACTGGGACTGATAACCAGGGTCAAGAAAAACGGCCTGACCACCAAGTCCGGGCTGATGGCCGGGCTGGGAGAATCGCTGGCCGAGATAAAGGCCGCCATGTCCCATCTGGCCGATGCCGGCTGCGACATCATTACCATCGGGCAGTACCTGGCGCCATCGGCCCTGCATTATCCGGTGGCCCGGTATTGGGAGCCGGAGGAATTCGAGGAATGCCGGGCCTACGGCCAGGATCTGCTGGGCCTCAAAGCGGTGGTGGCCGGACCCCTGGTAAGAAGCTCTTATTACGCCCACCAAACATACCAGACCATAAACCATTAACCGAGGAGGGACAAAATGGATCTGAACATCACCACCAGGCATTTCGACGGGCTGAGCGATTCGCTGCGGTCGGATATCGAAACCAGGATGGTCAAGCTGGAAAAATTCTTCGACCGCATCGTGGAGGCCAAAGTGATCTTAAGCGAGGAGAAGAACCGGCAGATCGCCGAGGTCTCAATCCATCTGCCGGGCGGGGTCCGGTTGCTGGCCAAGGAGGAGGCCGGGGACATGTGGGCCGCGGCGGAGCTGGCCATCAAGAAGATAGAGATCCAGGTCAAGAAGGTCAAGGACCGGAAAAAGGACCGCCAGCGAACCACCCTCAGGAAATCGCTATAAACCAACCAACCGGAGGCGCCCATGAAAGCGGTATTGGTAAAGGAGCTGCTGGCCGACCGCCAGGAGGCCCTGCATTTGGAGGTCCTGACCGGGGATAGCGGCCTGGACCGGAAGATAATCATCGCCGACACCAACCGGCCCGGCCTGGCCTTTACCGGCTATATGGGCTATTTCCTGTGGGAGAGGGTGCAGATAATCGGCATCACCGAGACCGGCTACCTGGAGACCCTGCCGTCGGATAAACGGATCGAGGCCATCAAGCGGGTCACCTCTTTCGAGCTGCCCTGCATCGTGGTCACCAAGAAGCTGGGGGTGCACCCCGAGCTGCTGTCCGAGGCCAAGGCCAGGAATATTCCGGTGTTGAGGACCGATATCGACACCACCGAGTTCATTCACCGGCTGTCGTCCTACATCGACAACATGCTGGCGCCCACCACCACCATGCACGGCACCCTGGTGGATGTCTACGGGGTGGGCCTTTTGTACACCGGCGACTCCGGCATCGGCAAGAGCGAATGCGCCCTGGACCTGATCGAGCGGGGACACCGGCTGGTGGCCGACGATGTGGTCACCATCAAGAAGCGGGGGGAGAGGGTGCTGATGGGCTACGGCAACCAGATGCTGCAGCATCATATGGAGATCCGGGGGATCGGGATAGTGGACCTGACCACCCTGTTCGGCATCCGTTCGGTGCGGATGCGCAAAAGGATAGAGGTGGAGGTCCGGCTCAAGCGCTGGTCGGACGACGAGGATTACGAAAGGCTGGGGCTGGAGGAGAAGCCCACCACCATCCTGGGGGTGGAGATCCCCTTGATCACCGTTCCGGTGGTGTCGGGCAAGAACATCAGCGTGATCTCCGAAGTGCTGGCCATGAACCATCTGCTGAAACTGTGCGGATACAGCAGCGCCGAGGAGTTCAACAACCGGCTGCTGGATTCCATGCAAAAGAAGTTCGAGTCGGCCCGGTTCGTGGAGGACGATCTGGAGTGACAGGCATCCTTTTCCTCCGCCAAGACCGTGAACGGCCTGCTATGGTGTGCGGCTATCGATGACGTCTAACCCAGACCTTAAGGTCTGGGTTAGGACAGTACATGCGATGATTAAAGGCCATTTATGGATGACGGATCGAACGCTGCCACTGAAAGTTAAATCAACTCAACTCAACCCCAACCCTTCTCTTGACCTTTTGCTGGACCAGTCGAAGTGAAGGGAGAGGGATGGGGTAAAAAATAATAAATCAATTATGCCCAAACTTAAATTTATATTCGGGGTTCACAACCACCAGCCGGTGGGCAATTTTGATTTCGTCTTCCAGGAGGCGTATCAAAAGGCCTATCTGCCGTTCCTGGAGATGGCCGCCCGATACCCCTGGTTCCGCTTCACCATCCACAACAGCGGATGCCTGTGGGAATGGCTGGAGGCCAATCACCCGGAATATTTGGACAAGGTCAAGGTCTTGGTCAAATCCGGGCAGGTGGAGCTGATGGGCGGGGGCTTTTATGAACCGGTGCTGCCGGCCATTCCGGAGGACGACCGCCGTGGCCAGTTGGAGATGATGTCCGGATATCTGAAGGATAGGTTCGGTGAAACTCCGGCCGGGGCCTGGGTGGCCGAACGGGTGTGGGAGCCCTGCCTGGCATCGACCCTGGCCGGGGCCGGCATCAAATACACGGTGCTGGACGACTACCACTTCAAGTGCGCCGGAAAACAGGAGAAGGACCTGGGCGGTTATTACCTGACCGACGACCAGGGCCAAACGCTGTCGGTTTTTCCCATCAGCCAGAAACTCAGGTACCTGATACCATTCCATGACGTGGACGAGGTCATGGCTTATCTCCGGGAGCTGTATGATGCCAATAATAAGGCCCTGGCCATCCTGGCCGACGACGGGGAAAAATTCGGCATCTGGCCCGGAACCTATGACCATGTCTATACCAAGGGCTGGCTGGAACGCTTCCTGGAAAAACTGTCCCAGAACCTGGACTGGATCGAGCTAAGCACCTTCTCGGAAGCGCTCAAGGAAACATCCCCTTTGGGACGGATATATCTGCCCACCGGATCCTACGCCGAGATGGGCCAGTGGGTACTGGAGCCGGAATCCGAAGTGATCTATCGGGAGTTGGCGGACCGTCTGAAGAATGATGGCAGCTACCAGCGCTACAGCCCGTTCGTCCGCGGGGGGATCTGGCGCAACTATCTGGTGAAATATCCCGAATCCAACAATATCTACCGCAAGATGCTTCACATCAGCGGCAAAGCCGCAGGCTCCGGGGATGATATCAAGCGGGAGCTGTACCGGGGACAGTGCAACTGCGCTTACTGGCACGGGATCTTCGGCGGGCTTTACCTGCCCCACTTGCGGGAAGCCCTGTACCGGCACCTGATCCGGGCGGAGAATTTGGCGAACAAGGAACGGCCGCCGGAATATCCCACGGTTGAAAGGAAAGATTTCGACGGGGACGGGCATCAGGAGATCCTTTTGTCCAACGACAAAATGAACCTCTACCTCTCCCCGGAACAGGGGGGGACGATATTCGAATGGGACCTTAAAGAAAAGGAAATAAACCTTTTTGACACCCTGGCCCGCCGGCCGGAGAATTATCACCGCCAGATAGCCGACATCGGCCACGGGGACCAGGGGCAGGGGAAGAGCATCCATGAGACGCTGACCGCCAAGGAGCAGGGCCTGGAGAAACTTCTCCATTACGACAGATTCCGCCGGGTGGGATCGGTGGACCATCTGTTCGTCGAAGGAACCACCCTGGAGGAATTCATTGCCTGCGCCCATAAAGAGACCGACCAGACACTGGGCTCTAAGTGGGAGGCCGGAACATCCCAGGAGGGCGAGCTGATAAAAGTAGAGCTGGCAAAAATATCGGGCGATCTTCAAATATCAAAAACCATATCTCTAGGTGCGGACGGATCGTTTGGGGTTCACTATCGGTGGACCAACAACGGAAAGGCGGGCCTTGATATTTGGCCGGGGGTGGAGTTCAATTTCGGCTTGCTGTCATCCGGGCCTGGGAGGCATTGCAGCTCGCCGGACCCGCTGATCACCGAAAGGCTGGATCAGCCGGCATCCGACAATGCGATCAGCCGGCTGACGGTCCACGACCAGCATCGTAAAATGGAGATAGTTCTCTCCCTGAGCCGGCCGGCCGACCTGTGGCGGTTCCCGGTGGAGACGGTGTCCCAGTCGGAATCCGGCCTGGAAAGGAATTACCAGTGCTCTTGCTTTTTATGGCATGCCAAATTAAGATTGGAACCCGGGGAAGGATACAACCTGAACTTTGAAGTAGGATACAAAGGGGTTTGATGCAGGAGATAAAAGCGCTCATCGTCAACCGCCTGGGCATGCATGCCAGGCCGGCCGCCCTGTTCGTCAAGACATCCAGTAAGTTCCAGTCCAAGATCTGGGTCCGCAAGGATGATCTGGAGGTCAACGGAAAGAGCATCATGGGGGTGATGATGCTGGCCGCCGAACCCGGCAGCAGCCTGATCATCAAAGCCGACGGTCCGGACGAGCAGGAAGCCCTGGAGGCCCTGGCCAAGCTGGTAGCTGATAAATTCTATGAGGATTGATCATGGCCAATGAGACCAGATTATACGGGATCCCCGTCTCCCCGGGTTTCGGCATCGGCCAGGCTTTCATCTATCGCAAAAACCTGCCGGTGCTCAAGCGGCGGATGGTGGATAATGCCAACAAGGAGATCGCCAGATTTCACAACGCCCTTAGCAACGCCCGGCTGGAGATCGCCGAGCTTCGGGATATGATCGCCGGCCGGCTGGGGAGGGATGAGGCCGAGCTGTGGACCGCCCAGCTGATGATGCTGGAGGACGTGACGGTGATCCAAGCCACCGCCGACAGGATCAGGGAAAAGAAACAGGATGCCGCCTCGGCCTTCCAGGAGACGATCAGCCAGGTGGCCGAGACCATCGAGTCGTCCTCCAATCAGTATCTCAAAGAGCGGGTGGCCGATATCCGGGATATCTCCTGGCGGGTGATAAAACACATCCAATCCGGGAATCCATCGGTTCTGCATAAGCTTTCCCGGAATTCGGTGGTGGTGTCCCACGACCTGTCGGCGGCCGATACTGCTTTGATGTCGGCCCGGAATATAGCCGGCTTCATCACCGAGGTGGGAGGCAAGACATCGCATACCGCCATTGTGGCCCGCTCCCTGGAGATCCCGGCGGTGGTGGGCATCAAGGACGCTCTGCAGCAGCCCCTGCCCGGCGCCATGGTCATCGTGGACGGCACCAGGGGGGTGGTCATACTGGACCCGCTGCCCCAGACCCTGGAATCTTACCAACAGGAGCAGAAGGAATACCAGAAGCATATCTCCGACCTGAAGAGGCTGCGGAAAAGCAAGCCGGTGACCCTGGACGGGCGCCGGATAGAATTGTCTGCCAATATAGAATTGCCGGAAGAGATCCCCTCGGTAAAATCACACGGGGCCAAGGGCATCGGGCTTTTCAGGACGGAATACCTTTTCCTGACATCCTCCCAGCTGCCCGATGAGGAGCAGCAGTTCGCTATCTACAAACAGGTAGCCGAGAAAATCGCCCCGGATCCGGTGATAATCCGCACTTTTGATCTGGGCGGGGACAAGATCAACGGCCACGGCTTCTCGCCCGAGGCCAATCCCTTCCTGGGGTGGCGGGCCATCAGGTTCTGCCTGGACCGTCCGGAGATCTTCCGGGCCCAGCTCAGGGCCATCCTGAGGGCCTCGGCCTTCGGCTCGGTCAGGATCATGCTCCCCATGATCTGCTGCCTGGAGGAGGTAACCCAGACCAAGGTCATTCTGGATTCCATCCGACTGGAGCTGGACGAAAAGAAGATCGCCTATGACCGCAACTGCCAGCTGGGAGTGATGATAGAGACCCCGGCAGCAGCCCTGACCAGCGACATCCTGGCCCCAGAGGTGGATTTCTTCAGCATCGGCTCCAACGATCTTACCCAATACACCCTGGCGGTGGACCGGGTCAACGAGAAGGTGGCTAAATTGTACGATCCCTTCAATCCGGCGGTGCTTAAACTGATCAAGCAGGTGATAGAATCCGGGCACCGCTCAGGCATCTGGGTGGGCCTGTGCGGGGAGATGTGCGCCGATCCCCTGGCGGTGCCGCTGTTATTGGGATTGGGTCTGGATGAGTTCAGCATGAACGCGGTCTCGGTCCCCGAGGTCAAACGGATGATCCTCAAACTCAGGTTGGAGGATTGCCAAAAGGTGGCCGGGAGGGCCATGGAAGCAAAAAGCGCGTTGCAGGCCAGGACCGTACTTTCGGAGTTTGTACTGAACATCTTTCCGGACCTGGCCCTGAGCTGTGCCCTGGAAAGATCATGATGGAAAATGGAACGGACAACCATAAAACCAAAATATAATCAAAGAAGGAAAAATGGACGAGAAGAAGAAACTGCAATTGCTGGATCTGGCCGCCCAATACCAGACCATCAAGCCGGAGATTGATGAGGCCATCGCCAAGGTGGTCTCCACCGGCGGATTCATCCTGGGCAAGACCGTGGAGGAGTTTGAAAAATCGGTAGCCGGGTTCGTGGGAGTGAAATACGGCATCGGGGTGAATTCTGGGACCGACGCCCTGTATCTGGCCCTTAAGGCCGCCGGGGTCAAGGAGGGGGATGAGGTGATCACCACCCCGTTCACCTTCATCGCCACCGCCGAGGTGATCTGCTGGATACCGGCCAAGCCGGTGTTCGTGGACATCTGCCCCGACACCCTTAACATCGATCCGGCCAAGCTGGAGAAAGCCATCAGCCCCAGGACCAAGGCCATCATCCCGGTCCACCTATACGGGCAGGCGGCCGACATGACCGCGATCATGGAGATAGCCAAAAAGCATAAACTGGCGGTGATCGAGGACTGCGCCCAGAGCCTGGGGGCCAAATACCAGGGCCAGCAGACCGGCAGCATCGGCCACATTGCGGGTTTAAGCTTTTTCCCCAGCAAGAACCTGGGGGCCTACGGCGATGGCGGTATGGTGCTGACCAATGATGAGGAGATGATGAAGATGGTCAAGATGCTGCGCCAGCACGGGCAGGACAAGAAATACCACCACCTCAAGCTGGGGGTCAACTCCCGGCTGGATGCCCTGCAGGCCGCGGTGCTGTCGGTCAAGTTGAAGCATCTGGAAAGATGGAATCGGGCCCGACAGGAGAAGGCCGGATATTACAATCAGCGCTTTGCCGGGATCGGCGACATCAAAATTCCCCAGGTGCGCCCAAGCAATGAAGCCATCTATCACCAGTACACCCTGAGGACCGCCAAGCGGGATGCCATGGTGGAGTTCCTGGGGCAGAACGGGGTGCCGACCGCGGTGCATTATCCCATCCCGCTGCATATGCAGCCGGCCTTTGCATTTTTGGGTCACCAGAAGGGGGGCTTTCCGGTGGCCGAAGAGGCCGCCAGTCAGGTGTTCTCCCTGCCGATATACCCTGAGATCACCAGGGAACAGCAGGACCAGGTGGTGGACGCCATCGCCAAATTCTACAAATAAAATATTAAAGACCCAGCCCGCAAGGGCTGGGTCCTGGTGGTGGCAGCGTCTCTTCAGGTTTGTTTTGATATTGCCGCGGCCCTCAACTGCCCGCAGGCGGCGCTGATGTCCTGGCCTTTGCTGATCCTGACGGTCACCGCCACCCCCAACTGGTGCAGCCTTTCAAAGAAGGCCTGCTGGACCTGGGGCGATGAGGGCCTGAAGACACCTTCTCTGCCCCCCGGATTATAAGGTATCAGATTGACCTTGGCCGGGATGTTCTTTAATAACTTCGACAGTCGGTCGGCATCGCCCAAACTGTCGTTTATCCCGGCCAGCAGGATATATTCAAAGAACACCAGCTTGCCTTTCCGGTTGCTGAAATCCCGAGCGGCGGTCAGCAGCTCTTTTAAAGGATATTTTTTATTTACCGGCATGATCTTATCTCGAACGGCATCACTGGTGGCGCTAAGGGATATGGCCAGCTTGAATTGCTCCGGTTCTTCCATCAGCCGTAAGATGCCGGGCACTATTCCCGAGGTGGAGATGGTGATATGCCGGGCGCCGATGTTGAACCCCTGGTGCGAATTTATCAGCCGGGCGGCCGAGAGCGTAGCATCGTAATTGAGCATCGGCTCGCCCATGCCCATGAATACGATGTTGGTGATGCGATTCTGCCATCCCATCATGCCCTGCAGGTGGAACAGCTGGTCGACAATCTCCCCGGCGGTCAGGTTGCGGACCAAGCCCAGGGACCCGGTGGCGCAGAAGCCGCAGTTCAGCCTGCAGCCCAGCTGGGTGGAAAGGCAGGCGGTGAGGCGCTCCTTGCTGGGGATCAGCACGCTCTCGATCAGCTGGCTGTCGGCGGTCTCCAGCAGGATCTTCCGGCTGCCGTCCCGGGACCGGCGCTGGGTACTTAACCGCAGTTCATCGGGCCGGAAAGTCTTCTCCAGACCGGTGCGCAGCTCCTTGGAGAGGTCGGTCATCCGGGAAAACTCCGAGACGCCTCGCTGATAGAACCAGGCCATGATCTGCCGGGCATGGAAAGCCCTGGCCCCCAGCGGGGCCAGAGTTTTCTGCATCTCTTCGAGATCTAATCCCTTAAGGGAGGGGTTTGAAATATTTTTCATTGTTCAATGATAATGGAGCTATGGGCAAAAGTCAAGGACATAACGGCCGGTATCAGTGCCCGCAATGCGGTGCCGAAATCAGCCTCTCGCCAAAACGCCGCCTGGGCAACTGCCCTTTTTGCGGTTCGCGGCTGTATATGGAGCCCCGGGAAGTTGAGAACCGCTGGATGCTTCGCCCGGTCCTGATGCGCTCCGAATGCCACCGGATACTATCAGCCTGGCTGTGGGAGAACTATCAGGGAACGGCATCAGGCCTGGAGATCAGCCAAAGTCTGTGGGTCCCCTGGCTGAGGAAGGAGCGGAGAAAGGATGGCCAGTTTGCCGGACACAGCTATGAGCTGGCGGAAAAACCCGCTGACCCGCACATCACCAGGGTAAAAATCCCGCCGGGCGAATATGTCCGATTCGATAGTGAAAAAACCGCCGGTTTCGTTCTGCCAGAGGTTCCGGATGAAAAGCCGGGGCCGGGAGGCGTCATTATATACGTCCCCTTTCATGTTGCCAGCTTCAGCTACGGCGGAGAGCGAAGAAGCGCGGCAATAGAAGCTTCCACTGGAAGCCTGGCGGGATACCAGCCCGACAAGAAGGCCAAAATATCATTTCAGTGGGGAAGCCTGGCTATAGCCGGCGTAATATTTTTGCTCGAAGGCATGCTGATCAAGCCGGTGATAGCCAAGACCATAGTGCTGGGCCTGAGCTTCGCCATATTGGAGATCGGCATCAGCCTGCTGTGGGAGGGATGGGGATGGCGAAAGTAACCGCCTTGCTTTGCCCGGTGTGCGGCTCCGGCCTGGTGGCAGAATCCGGCAGCATCCTGGCCCAATGCCGCTCCTGCCAGGCTTCGGTGGCCCTGGGCTCGCAAATGGGCTTCTACCGCTACTATGTGGAGCCCGGGATCAAGCGCAATGGGGCCATATCCCTGGCCGGGCAGGCCGCCGAGCTTTCCTTTGAGCCCATTGCCGCCCAGCTGATGTTCATTCCCGTCTGGCATATTGATGCCGAGGCTTTTGGTTTTATCGGCGGACAGCGGCCGATAGTGGAGAGAATCCTGAAGATCCCCATCTCCGATGCCGAGGGCAACACCCTTTATGAAAAGGAGATCAAGCAGAAGAGCGGCGGCGAGGTGGTGAAAAAGAGCTTGTGGATCAAGAAGGATTACCGGATGCTGGGCATCAAATGGAACGAGCTGGGGGGCTGCGATATCAAGGACATTGCGCCCGAAATGGAACTGATGCCGGAGGACGATGCCGAATTGTCCAGGCTGGGCCTGGTGCTGGAACCGGACGCGGCAGCCGAGCCGGAGATGATAGCGGAATCCACAAAATATTTCAAAGGCCAGATGTTGTATCCCTACGGGAGCTATCAGGGGTTGACCAGCCGGATCTCCCTGCTAAAGCAGAACCGGAGGCTGATCTATTACCCGGTGTGGCGGGTGCTGGGGTTTACCAAGAAAGGCCGGTTCAAATGCCTGGTTGACGGCGTAAACGGAACGCAGATATATGTCAAGCAATACCGCCAGGCTAAAATCGCCCCCCCCACCAAACCCCTGATCGCCACCCTGGCAATAGCCTTGGCCCTGGGGATGATATTATCCCCGCACCAGGTCTTTATGCAGGGCTGGCTGTCCTTTGTGGCGCCGTTCTTCCTGTTGGGATTCCTGGCCGGCGGCACCATGCTGAACCGCCTGATACTGGATCGACTGGCCGAGAAGGCCGCCCGTTTCATCTGGAAGGTGTAACCTAACCCCCAACCCCTTCCCCTTCGCAGTCAATATCTAAAGTAAAGCTCAGGGCAGGCTCTCGAGGGAAGGGGAAAAGGGGATGGGTTAAAAGACTATGATTCGCAATCAACACTATACTCAAATAAAGCTGGCGATTGCTAAAAAAATGCGTCTGGAAATGACATCTGCTGAAGCATGTTTTTGGAAAGCTGTAAAGGGCAATAAACTAAATGGACTGCATTTCAGAAGACAACAGGTCGTTGATGGTTTCATTGCGGATTTTTACTGTGATAAACTGAAATTGGTGGTAGAAATTGATGGAGGTGTGCATGAGAAACAGAAAGCTTATGATGCCGAAAGAGACCGCATAATTAAAACTCACAAAAAAAAATATTACGCTTTACTAACGAAGAGATTTTAAAAGATATTGAAAGAGTTTTGGGTAAAATATTGGAGATATAACCTAACCCCAACCCCTTCCCTCGAGGGAAGGGGGAAAGGGGATGGGTTAAAAACATGAAACTCACTCCATTAAAATGCCCCCACTGCGGGGCCAAGCTGAAAATAACCGGGAACACCGTGCTGGCGGCCTGCCAATACTGCGGCCATGCCGCCGAATTCACCGGGGAATCGGCCATCAAGCTGGATCAGATTATAATTAAGTCCCAAGGTCCACCGGATATTCTCCTGCCGTTTTGGCGAATATCCTACCAGGCCAAAATATCCAGCTTGGCGGCCCATGCACCCCAAAGCCCTTTTCAGCAGGATGGTGCGGAGGCGTTTTTCCGGGGAAAGGATGTCAAGCCGGAGGACCTAGATATCCCTTCCCGGATGCTGGTGGCGGCCTTCAAAGTCAACAATTTCATCAATTACACCGCCGACCTGAGCCAGGCGCTGAGTCTGAAGCTGGATCGTGATCTGCCGGAGAAGGAGGCGGAGAAATCCATGGATTACGGCCTGTGCTATTATGGCCACCTTGACGCTCAGGGCATGGTGGAGGTTCTGCTCAGGGTGCTGGCCAATAAAAAAAGCCGCGATATCCTGGACCTGGACTTCGATATCAAATGGGGGGAAAGAAATATCCTTTGGTGGCCGTTCAAACAGGACGGTGACTGCTGGAGGGATATGCTCTACGAGCAGAGGCTGCTGCAAAGCGCCCTGGAGAAGTGATCCTCAAAATAAAATATAAAAAGCCCCGCAAAATGCGGGGCTTTTTATTATTCCTCTCCGCTATGGACTGCTTGCTAATGGCGGGGGAGAGGTCAGATTAAAAGGCGTCGTAATAAGAGATCTTCACCGTCCGGCCCACCCGGGCCGATTCCTGGCCCTCCGGGCCGTTGCGCAGGATATTCCTGAGGTCGAATTCCATCATCAGCTTCTGGTTGAACAGCCAGCGCAGGCCCAGGTTCAGATAGCCGTAGCCCTCGCCGTACTGCTGGTCCTCCAGGTTGTCGTTCAGGGCCATATCATACTCGGCGGCCAGCCACAGTTCCGGGTTAAGTGACTTCTCCAGCCCGCCGAAGAAGTTCAGAGTATTGTCGGGATTGGTGCGGTCCTCGATGCTGTAGTTGGCCCCGCCGTGAAAGGCCAGGGTGCCCATAAAACGGTAATTCTTGCTGGCCACGGCGTAAAATCCGGGGGATTTTGTCAGGTACCGGTTGTTGGCGAAGGGTCCGTTGCCCTGGTTGTTGAAGCCCAGGGCGACGCCCGGCCCGTAATAGCTCTCGTCGAAGATCCGGTACTTGGCCATGAACCCGGGCTGGGGATTCCATTCGGGATTGCCGTAACCGATGATATTGTCCCCGCCGTATGCGAAGCCGAAGTTCAGACGGTCGAACAGCCCGAAGTTGAAACCCAGCAACAGGCCGCCCACCGGCTGCATCTTCAGGTTGATGGAGTAGGTGGCCCGGGCCAGGGTTCCGGCAGTGGGGTAATCAACCATCTCGCCGAATTGCACGGCATGGGCCGCACCGCCCAGCAGGGCCAGAGTCAATGTTATAATGAAAATCTTCTTCATAATATCTCCCAAATAGCATTTCGGTAATTATATATATTTAAGGAAACTTTTGCAAGACAAATAAATGCCTTAAAAATTTTAACAGTAAAGACCCATATCTCCTTTGTTCTCTGTTAGGCCAAGACACCCCCTCTGTTTCTCCCCTTATTAGGGTAGAGGTGGGTCATAGAGAAAGATCAAAAGAAAAATTCTGTGCGCTCTGTGCCACTTCGACTAGCTCTGTGCACCGCTCAGTGGTAAAAAGGGTCCATAGCCTATTGATACCTTCCACCCTGGCCGTTCTTCCGGTAGCTGCTCTGCTTGCGGGGGGGGGCCGGCTGCCACTTGCCGCAGAAGCGGTAAAGGGGCCCGCCCAGGAACTGGTTCAGTTCGGCCAGCAGTTCCTGTTCCGGCATCACCTTCAGTTTCTGGGAGCGTATCCTCACCGGCAGGGATTGGCCGTTCTTGACCACAAAGGTCACCGAGCAGACCCCGGGATAGCGTTGTAGGATCCCGGTCAGCTGGCGGGTGAATTCGTCGTCCATCTTTTCCTGATCCAGAATGATCTCCAGCTGTTCCACCAGGCCCTTGCGGCATTCCGGCAGGGCGTAAAAGTCCGAGGCTACGATCTTGGGAGCCTCGTCCTCCTTGGTGGAAACCGTTCCGGCCACCAGCACCACGCCGCCGCTGTTTATCAGGCTGCGCTTGGCATCGTACAGGTCGGAGAACACCACCACCTCGGTGAACCCGGTAAGATCCTCCAGCGAGATGAAGGCCATCGGTTTGCCGTTCTTCTGGGTGATGGATTTGACCGAGGAGATCAGGCCGGCCACGATCACCGCCTGATAATCATCCAGGCCGGTCAATTGGTCCAAATTATGGCTGGCGAAACATTTGATGTCGGCGGCGTATTTCTCCAGGGGATGCCCGGACAGATAAAACCCCAGGGCCTCCTTTTCGAAGGCCAGAAACTGCTTGCGGCTCACCTGGGCCGGGGCTTTTTTTGCCTGATCCCGGGCGGCGCCGGTCGCCGGTTCGGCGGAGTCGAAGAAAGAGGTCTGGCCCATCTCCCGCTCGTGGCGGATCTGGGCGGCCGATTCCATGGTGAGGTCCAGGTCGACCAGCAGGCCCTCGCGGTCGGGCTGAATGGCATCAAAGCAGCCGGATTTTATCAGACTTTCCAGCACCTTGCGGTTGACCACCCGGGCGTCTATGTTCTCCAGCATCTGCTTCGGGGAATCGAAGCTTTTTAGCTCCCGGCGGGCCCCGATGATGGAATCGATGGTGTTGCGGCCCACGTTCTTCACCGCCCCCAGGCCAAAGCGGATGGCCGGGCCCTCCGGCTGGTAGTGATGCTGGCTGGTATTGACATCCGGGGGAAGCAGGGCAATGCCCATCTCCCGGCAGTTGGCCAGAAAGGAGATGGTCTTGTTGGTGTCGCCCATCACGCTGGTCAGCACGGCCGACATGTATTCCAGGGGGTAATGGGCCTTGAGATAAGCCGTCTGGTAGGCCAGCACCGCATATCCGGCGGCATGCGATTTGTTGAAGCCGTATCCGGCGAATTTGGCCAGCAGGTCGAATATCTTCTCGGCCCGATCCTTGGGGATCTTATTGATTTCGTAGCATCCCTTGATGAAGGCCGGACGCTGTTTCTCCAGATCCTCCAACCGTTTTTTGCCGATGGATTTCAGCATCAGATATCCGGCGCCCAGCGAATAACCGGCCAGGGCCTGCACCGCCTGCATCACCTGTTCCTGGTAGATCAGGATGCCGTAGGTGTTCTTGCAGATGGGCTCCAGCAGGGGGTGCTCGTACTCGATCCGCTCCTGGCCGTTTTTGCGGGCCAGGAATTGGGGGATCAGATCCATCGGCCCAGGCCGGTACAGGGAGATCACCGCGATAATGTCGTCCAGGGAGGAGGTCTGCAGTTTGACTGTCAGGTCGCGCATTCCGGCCGACTCCAGCTGGAATATCCCGGTGGTGTTGCCTTTCTTCAGCAGGGCAAAAGTCTGCTCATCGTTGTATGGGATGGAGTCTATGTCCACATTGACGCCCCGTTCCCGGAGCATCCGGACGGTGTCGTCGATCACCGTCAGGTTGCGCAGGCCCAGAAAATCCATCTTCAGCAGACCGCATTTCTCCAGCCAGCCCATCTCGTACTGGGTGGAGACGTCCCCCTTGCTGCTTTTGAACAGGGGCAGATAATCGGTCAGCCGCCCCGGAGTGATCACCACCCCGGCGGCGTGGGTGCCGACGTTGCGGATCCGGCCCTCCACCGCCTGGGCGATCTCGATCACCTCCTGAAAGCGGGGGTCGGATCTCACCAGCTTGTCCAGTTCGGGAACGTGCTTGATGGCCTCGGCGATGGTGTTGCCGAAGGGGATCAGCTTGGCTATCTTGTCGGCCTCGCTGTAGCTCAAGCTGTAGACCCGTGCCACATCCCGCACCGCGGCCTTGGCCTGCATGGTGCCGAAGGTGATGATCTGGGCCACGCTGTCAGAACCGTACTTCCGGTTGACGTATTCGATCACCTTGCCGCGCTGGGTGTCGCCGAAATCGATGTCGATGTCCGGCATGCTGACCCTCTCCGGATTCAAAAACCGCTCGAACAGCAGGTTGAATCTCAGCGGTTCCACGTCGGTAATGCCCAGGCAGTAAAGCACCAGGCTGCCCACCGCCGAGCCCCGGCCCGGACCCACCGGCACCTGGTTGGCCCGGGCGAAATCGATGAAATCCTTGACCACCAGGAAATAGCCGGGGAAGTTCATCTTCTCGATGATCTCAAGTTCCTTGTTCAGCCGCTCCCTGATCCCGGAGGTGACCGTCTGATATCTTTTATTGAGGCCGGTCTCGGCCAGGTATCTCAGGTAGGCATGCTGGCTGTCAAATTCCTGGGGGATGGCATAGGAGGGGATGTTCAGTTTGCCGGAGCCCAGATCGGACAGCAGCAGGTTGCAGCGCTCGGCTACCGCCATGGTGTTATCAATGGATTGGGGGAATTCCTCGAAAAGCCTGGCCATCTCGGCCGGTGACTTGAAGTAGAAGTTGTCGTTGGAGAATTTCATCCGGCCGGGATCGCTGATGATCCTTCCGGTCTGGATGCACAGCAGAGCGTCATGGGCCTTGGCATCTTTGGCTTCCAGATAGTGGACGTCGTTGGTGGCCACCAGCGGGATGTCCAGCTCCCTGGACAGGGCGGCGATCTCGGGGATGACCTGAAGTTCCTCGGGCAGGCCGTGGTTCTGGATCTCCAGAAAGAAATCCGGCCCGAACAATTCACGATAGAAGGAGGCGGCCTCCCGGGCTTTTAGGGGATTGCCTTTCAGAATGGCCTGGGCGATCTCGCCCTGAATGCAGGAGGAGAGGGCCAGCAGGCCCTCGGAGTGCTGGGCCAGAAATTCCTTATCGATCCGGGGCTTGTAATAGAATCCATCCAGGAACCCGGCCGAGGACAGTTTCATCAGGTTGCGGTAGCCGGTCTCGTTGCGGGCCAGCAGTATCAAATGGAAGGCGGTCTCCCCGGCGGCGTCGGCCGAGCGGTCCAGCCGGCTGCCGGGGGCCAGGTACATCTCGCTGCCGATGATCGGCTTGATCCCGGCCGAGCGGGCGGTGGTGTAAAAATCCAGGGCCCCGAACATATTGCCATGATCGGTGATGGCCAGCGAGGTCATTTTATGCTCGGCCGTCTTCTCCACCAGTTTTTTAACCGGGATCAGGCCGTCCAGGACGCTGTATTCGGTATGAAGATGAAGATGGGTAAAACGGGAGTGAGGCATGACAATTTTGATTTTAGATTACAGATGGTGGATGGTTAAAGTAAAATGGCTGCGAAAACATTGCCGGAAATTTAGGCTATGCCAGGTTGAGATTCGCCGGCTGTTATGACCGACGAAACATCTGCGGCGGAGACTCCCCAAGATCCTTCGCTGGCCGGCTACGGGCAATATTCAGGCTGGCGAACTTTGGGAGCAATCATCAAAATCGGGCGATCTATTCCTGCAGATCGGAGAGTTTTTTGGGGATGCTGCTACCGTTGAGAGGCAGGTCCAGGGGATTGGCGCAGTATTTTTCCTTGCAGCGGCTGCATAATATGAAGCTGAATTCGCGGTGCACTTCCTCCTCCAGCAAGGATTCCGGCACCCCGGCGGTCTGTTCGTTTATCCGGGCGATGAGGTCCTTGATGCTGGTGCCAGCGGCCTGATCAAGCACCCCGTCGAACCCCTGCAGCAGGGAGATGTTCAGGCGGTAATATATGCTGCCCTGGGGCAGGGCCCTTCGGCATTTTTCACAGCGTCGCATGATTTTTTCTCCTCCACCGTTAGGATATCACTTAACGGACAGAATTTCAATAGCAAAGTGTCCCATAATTCAATTGACAAATCATATAAATGCAATTAAACTTAACAACGCCCCACTGAAGTTGAGAATCCAGCAGATTTGCCCCAGGCACCCAGGCACAATAAATATTTAAAATCAATGCTTAAAAAACAATTCATTTCAGCACTATTCTTCCTGGCGGTGGCAATATCATCCGCCTGGCAACCCTCTGCCGCCAATATCCTCATTCCCATGGACCTTACGCAGGCGGACCACCTGCGGGCCTATGGGGTGGTGTACCGCTGCCTGCAGAACGGCATCAAGGTGGAATGGCTGCTAAACTACCGGGGCGGTTCATTTATGACCTCCGAGAACCAGGCAACGGCCGAGCTGTGCAAGATCTCCGGCGTCAGCTACGGTGTTATCTCGGACAATCAAACCTCGGAGATATATCGCCAGATCGAATCCGGGAACATGGAGCGGATAGAACTGGAGAAGGCGCCCCGGCTGGCTGTCTATGTTCCGCTGACCCACGATCCCTGGGACGATGCCGTTCGCCTGGCCTTGGACTACGCCCAGGTGCCCTATACTACCCTATGGGACGAGGAGGTGCTGTCCGGTACTCTGGCGCAGTATGACTGGCTGCACCTGCACCACGAGGATTTCACCGGGCAGTACGGCAAGTTCTATTCCAGCTACCGCAACACCGACTGGTACCAGAACGATGTCCGGGCCAACACCCGGCTGGCCGGAAAGCTGGGCTACCCAAAGGTCTCCCAGATGAAATTAGCGGTGGCCCAGAAACTGCGGCAGTACCTATACGACGGGGGCTTCCTGTTCGCCATGTGCTCGGCTCCGGCCACTCTGGATATCGCCCTGTCAGCCTCCGGAACCGATATCGTGCCTAAAGAGTTCGACGGAGACCCGGCCGATCCGGGCTGGCAGGCCAAGCTGGATTTTACCCAGACCCTGGCCTTCAGAGACTTCAACGTCATCACCAATCCCCTGGTGTACGAACATTCCGACATAGATGTTGGCACCGACGCCCTGTCCCGGGGGAAGGACACATATTTCACCATGTTCGATTTTTCGGCCAAGTACGATCCGGTGTCATGCATGCTGGTGCAGAACCACGTGGCGCTGGTCGGCGAATTTTTGGGGCAGGATACCGGGTTCCGCCGGGACAGGATAAAAAAGGGGATAGTCCTGCTGGCCGAGGTGTCCGGCACCGACGAAATGAAATACCTGCACGGGATATACGGCAAGGGCAGCTTTGCCTATTTTGGAGGGCACGATCCCGAGGATTTCCAGCATTTCGTGGGGGATCCCAAGACCGATCTGCGGCTGTACCGCAACTCGCCGGGGTATCGGCTGATCCTTAATAATATCCTGTTCCCGGCGGCCAAGAAGAAACCGTTGAAGACCTGAGAGGCTAGTTGAACGACAAAAGAGCCACCCACTTGCCCGGCGTCCAGCCCACTCGCTTCGGCGACCCGGTGTCGGTCTACTGCGCCCTGCACCGAGGCTATATGGTGGTGCTCTATCTGATTGGTGATTACCGCCGGCTGATGGAGATGTCGCGCCGTTTGGAGGTTATCGCCGGAGTTTTAGGAGATGACCGGCTCAGGGCCCACGGACGGCACAACATCGGGCAGGCCTATTTCCGTTTAGGTGATTACGATCTGGCATTGAAGAGCTTCCAGCAGGCCGCGGACATCCGTCGGGAGGCGGGCGACCAAGGAGGGCTGGCCGAGAGCCATGTCAACCTGGGTAACGTCCATGCCGGGCAAGGAGAATACGCCAGGGCTATGGAATGCTTCCAGGGTGCGCTATGCATATATCGAGAAATTAAAAGCCGGCAAGGCGAGGCGGCCTGTCTGGTCAGCATCGGCAACATCTTCTATGGGCAGGGTGATTATGACGCAGCCTTGGACCATTATCAAAGATCTCTGGCCATCCGGGAGGAGAGTGGGGATAAACTAGGGCAGGCCAAGAGCCTGCACAGCATAGACAATATTTTCTACTATCGTGGCGAGCTGGAGAAATCCCTGGAATGCACTATGCGGGCCCAAGAAATCCGGGCCGAAATCGGGGACCGGGCGGGACTGGCGGCGGGGTACCTTAACCTCAGCAATATTCATCAGCTGAAACAGGAGCTGAACAGAGCGCTGGAATATGCCAAAAGATCGCTGGCTATCCGCCGCGAGATCGGGGAACGGGCGGGCCAGGTGGGCTGTTTGAACATCATCGGGGGCATTCACGCCCAGCGGGGCGATCACCGCCTAGCGCTGGATATCTTTCGGGAATCCCTGAGGATCCAGGAGGAGATGGGGCACAAGCTGGACCGCTGCGTGACCATTTGCTCCCTGGCTGCCGCCCAAATCGCCCTGGGCGAATTTGGCGGGACAGAGGGCCTGCTGGAGGCGGGATTTGCCCTGGCGGTCGAAATGGGATCGGCGGCTGATGAGGCCAAATGCCATGAAACCTACGGGAAGTTTTTCGCGGAAAAAGGATCGCTGGAACAGGCCTCGGAAAGGTACCTGAAGGCGCTGGGCATCTATCAGGGCATGCAGAATGAATACGACGCCGCCCAGATGAGGATGGCATACGGGCATATCCTGGCAGGAAAGGGCCTGCACCGGGAGGCGGCCGATCAGCTGTCCCAAGCCAGGGACCTGTTCCGTAAGATGGCACTGGAGTCGCCGGCCCAGGAGGCGGAAAGGGAACTGGAGGCCCTAGCCGGGCCGGCCAAGCGGAATGCCTGAAGCCGGACCCGCGGCTGTGATGCAGCTCGTCGAGGTATGGGCTGATAGTGAGCAATATTGTTCCCGGCGGCCAAGAAGAAGCAATTGAAAACATAAATGCCTATTGTCAAACGAAAATATTTGAAGACCATACTGAATCAAAGATTCGACGGTTTAATTTTATATTGACTTAATAAATAATTTTGGTTATAATTACGTACTCTTTTAGGAACCCGAAGGGCCACCGTAGCTCAGCTGGTAGAGCAGCGGTTTTGTAAACCGCTGGTCGGGGGTTCAAGTCCCTTCGGTGGCTCCATAAAGATAAGTTTCAGCAACGGGGCTCGAGTTGGCCGGCGTCTCGATATGCTTTTATGCGAATCGACGACCGGCCAGTACCGAGAGGACCGGAAGTAAATATAATAAACGTGGTGAGGTTCCCGAGTGGCCAAAGGGAACAGACTGTAAATCTGTCGGCTAAGCCTTCGGAGGTTCGAATCCTCCCCTCACCACCACTACTTGACCCCTCCCGACCCTCCCCCAGATCAAGGGGAGGAATCAAGGTGGGGTCAAAATATCGGCGGATAAGTTTTCCGAGCGGGTGTAGCACAACGGTTAGTGCTCCTGCCTTCCAAGCAGGATACGACGGTTCGATTCCGTTCACCCGCTCCATTTTTTCACTTTTTGCGTAAGCTGCTGATTTTTCAATAACTTAACCGGTTCGATTGGACGTTTTCGTAGTTTTTCCTCAATCGAAAAATCGCTTACGCCAAATAGAACGGAATTCTTTGACAGACAAAGAGTTCCGTTTTTTATTGTTAGGTTCTGACCAAGCGAAAGGAGTACCTGCTTCTTGAAGTCTGAATCCGCATTGGGATACATGCCCCTTGCTGAGGACGCGAATGTCAATAAGGCATCCATTTTCTCAAAACAGCCGTCTACCTGCTGGCTGGTATCCTGTAGGAGGTCAAGTAGCGTTGCTTTCTCCTCCTGAAGTTCCTTGCGAAGCGGGTTGTACTCTTCTTCCGATATTTCCCCTCTAATATTCATCCGAAGAAGACGGTTAAGGCTGTTCACACACTTATCAAACTCCTTTTGCCGGGTTTTCATCTGCTGTTCAAAATACTGCCTTTGACCGGTAGACTCTTTGCTGAGAACTTCCAAGATCGCTTCCCGCATACCAGGGCTTATTTCGATATGAGCCAATAGAGATTCAATCTGCTTGTCAAGCTCCTTTTCATTGATAGGCCGGGCCCTGCAAGCCTTGTTTTGGGATCGTGTACAGCGATAGTAGGTATAATGCCTGACCTCACCTTTCCTATTGGTCTTGACCTTTTCCTCGGCAGTGAACATAGAGCCGCATTCGCCACATCGCAATAGGCCGGTAAAAGCAAAATTATGGACCTTTTGGCGCGGGTGGTGGCGGTGATGAAGGATCTCCTGGGCAATATCGAACTCCTGCCGGGATATCATCGCCGGATGGTTGCCCTTATGAACCTGTTTGTTAAACCTGAAGTACCCGTAGTAGAAGGGGTTTTCGAACATCTTATAAAACTGCGACATGCTTAGCTTCTTGCCGGAGCGGGACCGCAAGGCCATTTCATTCATGGCCGTTTCATAGACCTTGCTCAGAGGATGGTGGTGATAGATCAAGTCATGCCACAGCCGTTTAACCAGGTCAAAACGGTCGGGATCGGGGACGATATCGTGCTCGCCTTTTCTAATTTGGCGATTGATATACCCCATAGGGGCCAGGCCGGGCAACCAACCTCTTTCGACCTTGTGCTTCATGCCGCGTTTAACGTTCGATTTCAGATCAATAATATACTGGGTAGCCACTGCGAAATCGACCCCGAGCACGACGACATTATCTCCGGGATAGAAGTCACGTTCCGACGTTCGGATGTGCTTGATTTTGCCTTCTTGCAGCATCCACTTGATTTGACCCTCATCTATAGGATTCCTGGCAAGGCGGTCGATCTTCCAGGTCAAGATACCCTGCGCTTTGCCGGCAGCTATCTCATGCAGCATCCGGTTAAAGAGGGGGCGCCCCGGCTGTTTAGCCGACTGCGACTCGGTTATTTCCTCAATGATCTCAAAGTTGTCATGGGCGGCAATCCGGCGTAATTCCTCCAATTGTGCGGCAATGGATGCCACCTGACGGCCGGAATCGTCCGTGCTTTTACGCCCATAGATGAAGTATTTTAGGTTATTCATTTGGACCTCCTTATTAGGTTATTATATTGGTTTTTAGTTGCGGAATCAAGATAAAGAAAAGGGCTGCGGCTGCAATTTAGCACAGCCCTTTTCGGTTATTCAGTCCTGATGCTGGTGTATAGTTCCTCGCGTAGATCGTTGATGCTGACAGCCTCAGTAGGGAGGCGGACAGAGCGGAATTCCGCCACTTTGTCCATGATCCAGGGGATTTGTTTCCGCTTGTCGAAACCAGCCTGTTGCAGAACCTCACGAACAGCCTCGGAGGAATTGAAAACCCCTAGGAGTTCACGCGTCCCGAGTGCTTCTATCAGTTGGAAGAAGGCTTTTGTGCCTCCGAGTTCTTGGCGCATCTGGCTGAGCATTTCGACATAATCTTCGGCATAACTATCACCTGGCAGTCGGCGATCAAGGCGTAGCGCCCAACTTATCTGGTCATAGTAGTGCTTGCGGACAGCCGCCCATTTTTCCAGAAGATTATCGACAGTGATGATGTCCAGCCGTTGTTGGATTGTGCGGGCATTCATATACCGCAACTCCCAGCGGAGGGTATTTCTGCGGATCAGTGCCCGAAGGCTTTGGGTCTGTTGTTGGATGTGCTTGTCATAAATAACGCTGGCCCGCTCATCGTTGTACCTTAGATCGGTGGTCTCAAAACCGACGCCCTTGCGAAACCGGAACCTAAGCAGGTCAAACAGAGGGCGGTACACGCTGAAGCTGAACCTGGTTTCAGCATTGCCAAATATGTCGATTCGAGCCACGACGGCACCGCGGATATCGGCAATAAACCCGTGTTCCAGGTGAAGGTGCTCCTGTACGAAATCGAAGACGGCCTCGGCGCCATCCCACGACACCGGGTGAAAATTGCTCGCGCCAAGGGTCATCACTCGGGCTACGCTGAACCTGATATAAATGAAGCCGAAGTTCGTGTACACTTCAATGTGATAGCGGTCGTTCTCTATTGAGACGCTGCTAACACGCCTGGGGCGGCCCCGTGTATATCGGATTAATACGTTTCTTCCTGTAGGCCAGCCTTGCTTAAGGGCGGCCGGTGCCAGCTTAACCCGGTTATTTTTAGACCGGATAATTGGCGGGGTTTGCAGCCGGAGCGTGATAGTATCAAGCATGGCTGTTCCCCCTATAATACGTGGGTATTGACCCAGATTCTGGGACACTCTTAGCTAAGGCGGGGGATAGGGAGCTAGCTGAACTCAGTACCAGCCTGACCAGATTAACGGCCCCGATCAGATCCTTTAGGGCATCTTCATAGCTGATTTTGATGCCCTGGTCCAAGCAGTGCTGTTGTACCTTAAGCACTGCCGATTCAGGGACCAGTTTTGAGGAACCCGGTCCAGCATTATTACCAGACCGGCATTCATTGGAGGTGAGGGTTTGAATCATGGCGTAACCTTTCTAATTGAGTTTTTGGTATACGCTGATTAAACCAATCACCTTTCATTTCTCCGGTTCAGATCTATTCAGATTTATTCATATTTACGTTCAGATTTGAGATATCCTTAATTAACGGTTATACGGTAGGGACTTATAAAACCTGAAAGTGAAGGAAAATGATTGTAAAAATTATTAAGACAATAAAAAAAGCACCCCTTTATGGAGTGCTCTCTGGACCGAATGGCTTATTACTTTTTCTTCTTCTTGCGCCGAGTCTTAAAAGGTTCTTCAGTTAATTGATATTCAAGATACGGCTTAGTGCCCCTATGCACAATTGACATTGTAGGATACCCGGCTAAAACCTCAGTATTTATTTTAGACACATACTTACTGATAGTTGTTTTATCGATATGAATCTGAGGATCATCTTCAGGATATAAAAACAATGCAAGCTCATTGGCATGGTGATACCCAGGTTTGGCCATCAAATATATAAGAAGCTTACGCAATAAAAATGTAAGATCCAATTTAAACTCATCTTTATACCATAGTTCTTTCTTAGCATTCTGGCGTAGATCCCGATATTTGCATGGAGCATCAAAATCAAAAAATGAAACAGCCTGAACCTTATCAGACACAACCGATGTAGAACCAGGCACTGAATTTAATGGACGGTCATTCCAGCCAGGATACTTTTCATCCAGAGTAGAATACCGGGCCTCAAGAGTCTTTAGCTGTACAATCAAATGGTACTTGATGAATCTTCTCCAATCAATATCAGGGCTATCATTATAGAGAAAAATAGTCCCGGCGGTACTCATTTTCATAAGAGCCACACGTTGATCCTGGAAAGTGAAGTTATATTTCGCCTCATCCAGTAATGTGAACTCAAAAAATATATCCTCCGAACCCCAGGTTGCAGATGGAAATTCAGAATCTGCCAAAGGATGGGACATAGCCTCCGTCCTTATGGCCCAAAGTAGAAGCAATTCCCTTCGTTCGTGAATCTCTTCGGGATGCTGAATTTTTGCAGAGGTCATACTTTCTCCGACAAAACGTGTACATTTAGCTTATAATGGGGTAAAAACAGGGGAGGGCGTAAACTGTAAATCAATGCAGTGTTATGACTTATGTCGTTGCCCCATAACGATTAACAGCTTATACAAATGTCCTCTCGGTATAAAGCTGAGGTAAAGGGGCATTTTTAATCAAATTTGGAGTATTTTCGACCAGGTAACCTATATTTGTTTCGTGATATTTACATTTTCCCTGTAAAGACCCCGGAGGCACGAAAAGAATTCGATTTCTACCATTATATAACCATAGTCTTAAGAGAAAATTCTGGTTTTTTAGGATTTCCATAATACGATATCAATCAGCGGCACTGTAATCTGTGTTAACAGTATTGCTAAGTCTTACATCGGGTTTACCTTTGTGTTTTGTTGTTTTGCCAAACCAACTTCTATACGTTTTCGTAAAGAAGCTGTCTTTTTTATTAACTGCTCCTTTTCGTGAACATAGAATTCCACACGTTGAGGGGTGTATCGACGATGCTGAATCTGGCCTTGAATCAGTGCATCGAGTTGTTTTTCTATTTCTTTGATAATATGATTTAGACCGGCATAGTCTTTTTGGGAGGATAAATACTTAAGCCACTCATAAACTCGACCGCTATGAATGAGACAATCAATATCATCTTGGAAATATTTAAATTCATCAAGTATAGCTGATTTGTCGCCCAATTTAAGTCTTACCTCAAAGTATAAAATCGCATAAAGTGTCTTTTCACGATCAGATTCATATGATCTCTCAATATGATAGAGGGCGGTTTCAAGGTCATCTTTACCTAACGCTTTCCGGCACTCGCAATATGAGACTATGTTTTCTGGTAGTGGAAGGAAGTCATCATACGTGCAGCCTTGTAAAAGGAAAGAGAATACAGCACCCGGCTCTCGAGTAACCTTTTTCCCGCTTGCGACAGCTTCTGTTTCGATTTCATGAAGATGGGTCTTTTCCCGAAAACCATAATAACACCCTTTTCTTATTATAGGTTTATAATTGCCATTGCCCATCCTCTTTGGTGAAAAACCCAGAGCTTGCCATTCCCTCATCCTTCGTATCGTGTCGATGAGTGGTATGAATTCCCTGGGCGTTATATCATAAACAGGGCCATCAAATCGCAGGTATGGATCAGGATCATTATAATTGTAGGAGTTGGCTTGCGGCTTTTGCGGCATCATAATCTCCAATCTAACGTTATTCTCTGTGGGTGCGAGGTGTTAAGAATACTACCAAAGTCCAACAAAATCAAGCAAAATAATGTCTCTAACAACCACATATAGCTGTCAAGTTATATGTGTCGGCAAATACAAAAGACCGTTGCTGTTAAAACAACGGTCGTATCAGATAGACCACAGTCCGTAGCACGAAGTGCAGCCCCTGAAAGGGACGAGACGGGTCGGTCTCGGCAGAACCCTTCCCCTTAGGCGCTCAGTTGTAATTGCGCCAGAGCAGCCTTCCCTCTTTGGGATTCATTATTTGGATGGGGTTGCCAGGATGGGAGAGTCCAGAGACGGGAAGGCTCGGCAGGGGAAGGTCTGGCAAGGCTGCTGTAGCCATCCTTAAATAGGGCGAAAGCAGACGGTAGGGCTGTGGCTTGATTTAGAAAACGTAGGTCAAACCGATGAGTACCGACGGCATAATAGAAATATCTACTTGGGTATTTCCAGCTTGCTGTGTAGCAGTCAAAGGTCGGGTTTCTAATTCTAGTCTCAGGTCTTTTCTTAAGTCGTGTGCCATACCAAAGATGGCACTTGGGATATACTTCATCCGCACATTTTTAGCTTTATCGACGGCAATCGCGGCACCATAAAACGGGTATAAAAATGCGCCGGGCTTGTAGTGGCGGAATCCTAATTCTCCGAAAGTTTTCCAATCTTGGTTATTGTCAACATCTTTGGTTGCGGTCACAAAGCCAGAGATGCCAAGAGCGTTGGAACCCCAAGTTAACGACCAAGCAAGGCAGCCAGGAAAGCTGGTTACTGAGCCAGCCTGAATTCCAATGGAACCAGCAGTAGCGGACATAGCAATGACCAGAATTGCTACAAATACAAGAACAGGTCTCATGTGAGTTCCTTTCTAATTGAGTTATTGATGGATTGCGATATTAGTTATTAATGACCATCACTGAAGATTATTTCATAACGGGCTGGCCCGGATGCCGTAGCCATCATTATTTAGGGCAGAGGCAGACGGCAGGGCTGGGGATACCTTATTGAGCCAAGCGGTAAAGAATAGGGCATGGAAGCATAAAACAATGGGACCGTGCCCACCAAATAGGATAAAGTGAAGTTGTCCGGCGTTAAATAAAACCGATCTCAGCGGGGTTGCCAGAGATGGGCCCTATGGGATGGGATGGCTCGTTTGCTGCGGCCACATTCATTTAAAAAATGTATGATATAGTAGAGATTTCACGGTCCATTCAAAACCAGTCTTAAAAGAAATACCCTGATGCTGATTATCTCTATGATATTCCATAAATCTAACAGCATATTCGATTTTGCTATCATAATCATTTTGTATGCGATCAAACATTTCTTTTACCAATACCGTTTCATACTGCGCTGCTTCCCGCAACACTCTGCCTGCGGTAGAATAGTGACCATTCTGAATCAGATCAAATGCCTCATCAGTAAGTTTTTGCGCTTTTCTTATTTCTTCATTTCTACTACCGATTATTTCAGATAACTTTCTCCCTTTAACAACTTCGTTAGGGTCTGCTCCATATATAATTAAAAGCTGTGCAAATTCGATATCTCGTTGATTCACGGCGTAAGCCAACAGGGAAGAATTGTCATATAATCTGGTATTGATATCGGCCCCTGCACCAAGCAATATTTTTGCAACCTCCATTTTCATATCAGATAATTCATCCCTGCAAGGATAAACAACCAAGAGCCATAACGGTGTATAGCCCTCCATTATTGCTCTGCCATCTTCACTATACCAACCTGAACCGCCAACACAGTTTACAGAAGCACCACAAGATATCAACGACTTTAAGATTTCGATATATTGTCGCCGATCACCACGCCAATGCTCCAGAAGCCGAATCAGACGGAATAAAGGGGTATGGCCTTTTTGATCTTTTAGATTTATATCACCACCTTGAAGTATCATCTCAGAGAATGGCGTAAGCTCATCTGAAATTTCTGATGGAGAAGAAAATTCTTGCGAATCATTTTTTTCGTCATCCTCACCTTCCGAGCAATATTGCCCCTCATCTCCATACCGATTGAGAAGCTCACCATCTTCCGAATAAACATCATTAGTATGTTGCATTGTATTCCCTTCAAGTATTCTTTAGAATCCCAATAATCAGTAACATCCTTATCCTCAGGAAGGTTCGGCAGGAGGCGGGCTGGCCCGGATGCCGTAGCCATCATTCTATAGGGCAAAGGCAGGCGGCAGGGCTGGGGATACCTTTTAATAACGAAAAGCCATAAAGCTATTCTGATTTTTTATCTTCAATGTATCGGACAATTAGCATCACAGAAATAACCAAACTCGCACCGAAAGTTAATGGTGCAATAACCAATGTAAAAATAAGTCCAAATATTAATCCGACTAATTTCATATTCACTTTCTCCCGTTAATTGGTGTTATTACTTGGGTTTGGTTATAAAATAATAAGCCACAGCAAACACACCAAAAAATAAACCGGCGAAAAAACCAACCACGGGGTTTCTTTTACTGTCTCTTGCCATACCCGTACAAATAAAAGCACAAATTATTCAAATACAAGATGAGTGAGATAATCATTTAAAACAAATTATATTACATCTGAATTTTATAATGATATTCACACGTTTGTCTTTTGCCAGCCCCATCTATTTCAAGTTTAACCGCTAAAGCGACTTTCCCCATAAAACCCAGAAAATCTCTGACATCTTCATACTTATAAGTTAAATCTGCTCCTGACGAGGAATGGTCAATCCTTAATTCTTTAGTATATTGCCTATCCAACAGTATATAATACCTGCCCATCCGATAAGAAGCAGAAAATTCACCAGCCGTAGTAAATCCCCCCATCAATCCCTTGTTAATAGTACCTGAGTACAATACATGCTGTTGATTAGTGTCCGAATCAACACAAATAAAATCAAATTGAACTTGGTCTGCCATATTGCCTCCTAAATAATAATATAAATTAATTGTTATTTAAATATTATTCTTTAGAATCCCAGTAATCTTCGATATCCTGCTCACTCATGCCCTGGTCTCGAAGATAATCATTATATTGGTATTTAGGGCATTCAGTTTCGACGGGCCTATAATTCCTGATAGGCGGAGGCGGTTTCGGTGGATCCCCTTTCGGTAGCAGATATTTGTTCTTTTGCATATCCCCAATAGCTTCGCCTATGCCACGAAGGAACTTAACAGTAAAACGGGCTACCCACCATATGACCAACGCTAGAAACAATATTTCTATCATATAACAACCCTAAGATTGGATGGTGCTACACATTTTGTATAATAGCAAATGTATATCCAATAGTCAATATATATTATAAATACTATTGGTTGGTTTTTATTCCCCACGTTAAAATGGTAATATTCATAAAAAGGGGGAATATGGAAATATACCAACAAATAGGCAAACAAGTCAAAGCCATCCGTAAAAAGGCCGGATACACCCAAGAACGACTGGCAGAAAGCGCCGGATTGAGCCTGAATTACATCCATATGATAGAATCTGGGAAACGCGCGCCTACGGTAGACACCCTTAATAAGATAGCTGGCTGTCTGAAGGTCAAACTCAAGGACCTTTTCTCAACGGACCTCCCAGCACCGGTACTAGAAAAGCAAAAGACCATAGAACTTACATCAGAAGAATACAAACAATTGCTGACAACTATAAAAACACTTAAGAAAAAGACCCCCAAAAACCTGTGATAACGATCACGGGTTTTTTAGTGCCCCAGCGTTCATTCCCCCTACACCACCATCCTGGCCGATTTAACTACTTGCTCTCTTCCTCGGAATAATACCCATTGGCCCCTATCACCATATTATCCATGACCCGGATACCCAGCATCTTGCAAACGTCCCGTAAAGTGTCCCAAAGCTGCCGGTCCTCTGATGATGGGTTAATTTCTCCGCTTGGGTGATTGTGAACGGAAATTATGCTCGGCACTCCTGATGCCACTGCTCCCCGTAGTACTATGCCAGGAACTACCCGGCAGCTATCTATACATCCCATAGCCGTCATTTCCTTCTTCACCACTTTGTTCTTGGTGTTCAGGTGCAAAACCCAAAATATCTCTCTATCTGCCATCGCTTCGGCTTTCATGTACTGAAAGACAGATTGTGGGCTGGACACAGGGAATTTGGTGATAGCCTCGGATACCTTGATAAGCTCCAATTCAGTAGATTTGTAGCGTTTCATATTTCCTCCTTTTTGGACACAAAAAAAGAGCCACTCCGTTATTGGAATGGCTCTTTAATTATGCTGTTTATTCTTCATGGCGATCCTTACAGTTGGGACAGTATTTATCCGGGCAATGGAACTCTTTCTCGCCTCCCGTAAAGACCAGAATACAAGAATGCCCACAAAGCGGACACTCGGCCCTTACCTCCACGGTGGGGGTATACTTTTTACGCTCTCTCTTAAGCGTGATGGCTGATACGTGCATAATTCCCTCCTTATAAGTTAAAGTAGTCGCCCAACCAAAGGCAATTGTTGTAGTTGATTTCCCCTGGTTCGTGCCTGATGTAGTTGGCCGCTTTCTGTGCCGCCGATGCCGCATAAATGATCAGCTTTTTGTCTCCCTGAAGTCTTTTCAGCCAATGGGCGCAATACGCGGCCTGTTTCCTGATGGTCATTGGCGCTATTCCAGCATAAGCGCATAGAAAAGATGATCCAAGCTCAGCTATCAACTCCTCGTTGCTGTAAGCGGCATTAAATCCTGCCTTCTCGTAAGTATTGTTCCTGTCCAGCCTTTTCTGGTGGCCTGTGGAATGGACAGCCTCATGCCAAAGGGTAGAATAATACTCTTCCGGACTGTCGAACCATTCCCTGGCTGGCATTCCAATCACATCCTCTACCCGGTCATAATAAGCCTCCCTGGACCCTATCACCCCTGGCTTATTAGGCATGTTTTTAAATACCTCTTCGCAAGCCTCTATCGGGTTTATCTCCTGTCCTATCTGGGGTATCTTCTCTGCCGGGATACCTGTAGTCTGCTCCAAGTTGAAAACACAGTAATACCTCATCAACGGCACCTCGGTTACCTCCCCTGATTGTGAATTGATATGTTCCAGTAGACGCCAGTAAACGATCCGGAATGCCCTCGATCCTGGCTTAACTTGTCCGCCCAATTCCGTTATCTGGTTAAAGGTCGCATAAAAAGGGCTGGCATGTTCCGATAAGGATAGGATAAGTAAATTGATGCCGTGGTATTGATGCTTGGACACCATATTCATCGGCAGATGGCTCTTCCAAGGCTTCTGCCAGGGTATGACTCCCTTCTCCATCGCTTCCAGTATCTGATCGGTTACTATCTGGGCGACATCGGGTTTGTGTGGTTTGGTTCTGGTGATCATGTGTTGGTCCTCCTTAATATAGGTTAATAGAAAAAAGCTACCCGGTATGGGCAGCTCTATAATACGTGGGTTTAGACCCAGATTCTGGGACACCTTAATTATTCAGTCCTCTTGACAGGCGTATGCCTTTCCTTATATAATAACCATATGGCTCCTTTCAAAATATTTCTATCTTCCTGGACTTGGGAGCTCCATTTTATTGCCCGAACCGTCGCATCCGGAGCTAGGATGACGGTTCCCCGCCTGGTGCTCAACTTTGTAGCAGGGCGGCGGCGGATCCGCCGCATATTATGCCTGTTCTGAAGACATAGGCGGAGATTCCGTTCACCCGCTGTATTTTTCAGCGTTTTGTCTGTAAGTCTATGCTGGGGAGGTCGTTTGCATTATAACAAGCTGCCTCATGAAAATATGAGCCTTTGACAAAAAACCGATCCGGGGCCCAGCGGATAAAATATATCTCAGTTTTGACAAAATATAGTTGACAAATCCTGAAAATTTGATATAATTACAATTCTTCCGAAAAAACAGACTCTGCCGCCCAAAGTAGTGGTGACTTGGGGGGATAGGGGTTTATTGTTTTTTCCTCTTGAAACCAACGCCCACCTAGCTCAGTCGGTAGAGCGCGTCCTTGGTAAGGACGAGGTCACCAGTTCAATTCTGGTGGTGGGCTCCATTTGAAAATATGAATTCTTAAAGAATAAATCCTTTTATAAGGAGAAGCGCCATGGCCAAAGCAAAATTCGAGCGAACCAAGCCGCACGTAAATATCGGGACGATCGGTCACGTTGACCACGGCAAGACG